>JBEQAC010000022.1:0-23866 GCA_041640535.1 Bacillaceae bacterium | reverse complement strand
GAGTTCGCCCTTATTATATCTATCAATGTGACTTATCTGAGGGGATCGGACACTTTCGTGCTCCAGTTTCAAAAGGTCTTGAAATTATCGAAGGGCTTAGAGGACATACTTCGGGCTATGCAGTCCCAACCTTCGTTTGTGATGCTCCTGGTGGTGGCGGGAAAATTGCACTTCAGCCGAACTATATCATTTCCCAAAGTCCGGATAAAGTCGTATTAAGAAACTTTGAAGGTGTCATTACCACCTATCCTGAACCAGAAAATTATGTACCTGGTCGTGCGGATGATTATTTTAATGAAATCTATCCGGAAATGAAAAATAAGGAATCTGATATTGGCGTATTAGGACTTATGCATGATAAACAGTTCAATTTAGTACCTGATAATCTAAAGCGGATCAACCGTCGGAAAGAATACGAACAAAACCCATCTCACGCTTCACTAAAGGATAAACGTGAAAAGCGGGATGAATTAAAGAATAAAAAATTCGAAGCACAAATGAAGAAATGGAGCGGAAAAGAAGACGGGGAGGAGAACTAACATGAGTTGTGAATGGTGCCTGTCTGAAAATATAAAAAGCAAAACAACAACGGTTTATTGGGAACTACCAGATGGTACAAGAGCGATAGAAATTACAGAGACTCCTTGTATTAGCTGTAATGATTGTGAAATGACCTATCAAGAAGAAGGGAATATTGAGCAAATTGAAGAACAACTGCTTTTAATAGATACAAGAATTTTAGAAAACTCGCTGACTTATGATGAGTTAATGGGGAAGCCGCGGTTGTTGAAGAGGAATTATTTTAAGTTTGATTGAAAGCTGTAGGGGGGCTTCCCCCTACATTCATGTTACACACCATGTAATTAAAATAACTTCATTTGATCGGAGGATAATTCAAGATTAACTTTGTATCCAAGAGATTTATAACCTTCTTTTCTCTTATCAAACATTCTTTTTAACATAGGCTCATTTGAATCTACGTAATCATATACTTGGACAACCTGTTTATTTTCATAAGATCGATGCAACCGACCAATATATTGCTGTAATGTTCCTTTCCAGGATATAGGCATTACTAAAAATAACGTATCAAGCCGTGCATCATCAAAACCTTCTCCAATATATTTGCCAGTAGCAATAATTAGTCTCTCCTCATACTCTGGAACTTCCTTAAGCATCTTTAATCGTTTATTTTCTTCCTTTTTATTTAGACCTCCTGTTAACACAATCAAATTCTTAGCAAAGCCTTTTAATTTATTTTCTAATTGGTTAACATGTTCTTGTCTTTCTGTAAGGATGATAGGATTTCTTCCTTCGTCTAGAGCTCTTAATACATCATCAAAAATAAGGTCATTTCGCTTCTCATTTACGGCTAATTCACCATATAGGTTTTGGATCGTATTAATTTCTTCATCAAATCCACTCTTAAACTTGGTGTAACGAGGGATTAATTGGTGATCAAAGGTGTGTACCTTTGCCTGATTTTTTGCACTTACTTTATATCTAATTGGTCCACACTGCATGGTCATAATCGGGTGTAATCCATCTTTTCTTGTAGGTGTCGCAGTTAATCCATGAACGTATTTTGCAGAAGTTTCCTTTAATACATTTTCAAAAGTAAAGGCGGATATATGGTGACATTCATCTACTATGATTTGACCATAGTTATTAAGTAGACTTCTGTTTTCATCTTTTGAGGTTAATGTTTGTATGGTAGCAATATCTACACATCCACTTGGTTTATTTTTTCCACCACCTATTAACCCGATTGTTTGATCTCCTAAATCAAGGAATGTGTTTAAAGATTCTCTCCATTGTTCCATCAGCTGTTTACGGTGAACAACTATTAAGGTGTTTATATTTCTCTTTGCAATTAAAGCAGCACCTACGATTGTCTTTCCAAATCCAGTTGTTGCGGATAAAACACCTGTATCATAATCATTTAACTTATCAACAGCTTCCTTTTGCTCAGGAAAAAGTTCGCCTTTAAATTCTACTTTTAATAACTTTCCAATTTCACGATGGTCTTTAATTTCAATCTCACCACCTTTTTTATTTAAGATGTTTTGTATATCTTCAAAACATCCTCTAGGAAAAATAAGGTGTGTTTCATTTTCATCCGAACAATTAATGACTCGTGGGATTCCATGAGTGGATAAACGACTAGATTGGGCTTTATAAAACTCTGGGTTACTGAAACTTGTTAATTCAATTAATTCTTTGGCAATAGAAGAAGGGAGATGTGATTTTTGAATTGCTATCCCATTGTTTAATTCAACCGTTATCTGCTTAGGTAAATTGAATTCTATTTTAGGTAACTCTTCTGAAGACTTCGTTATTTTACTTATAGTTTGTTCAACATAAGTTAAGCTGAGTTTTTGGACATTTGCTAAATAAGCCCATTGATCCTTAATAGGTTCAAAATTAACATTTACAAAGATGCTATTTCCATTTTCCCTCGGAGTTTTTTGTAAAGGTAAGGCAATTAAATTTCCAAATCCCCCCTCTGGAAGCGTATCTTGATTGGGAAACATCCGATCATAAGAATCTAAACCTATTTCATATCTATGTTCTAATGTTTTGGACAATAAACTACTTCCAAGTTTTCTTGCTTTGGCTGCAGGTATGGCTTTCTCAAAGAAGATCCATATATGACAGCCATTGCCAGAACGAGATTTTTCTATAAAAGAAGGAACATTAAAATCTTTACAAGTTTTTAAAAAGGCAGAAGCATCATCTCTCCAACTGCTTTTATCAAAATCAACTGCTAGAAAATAGCAAGTATCATCCTTTAATAATGGATATATTCCAATGGTTTTTTTACCACTTAAATGCTCATATATAACTTTATCAGTTAACTCTAAGTATTTTTTATGAGAGCACGCACTACATTTAATGTTAGGTTTATCACAAATATTTGGTACCCACTCATTTTCACATGCTGGCATATAACCAGAACGACCGCTTTTCGATTCCCAGCGAACAGAGTAAACATCGGTTCTACCTTTGAATAGTCTTATAAATATATTAATACGTTGTTTAATAATTTCGGATTTAGTCTTTGGACTAATTGGTGGTTTCTCTGGCTCTAAATGAATATTATGCTGTATTAGTAAGTTTTTTAGTCTCTCATTTTCTTCTTTATACTTATCAAGTTCTTCTAGTGCATTTTTAAGTTTTAGGTCTAGATTTTCGTTCATATTAAAACCTCAACAAATATTAAAATTTATTATCACTATTATACTAAATGAAAATATAGAGTTAAACTGTATGAGGTAATGGAAGAATCTGAATGATCGATCATTCAAAAGAAATTCCGTTCTCTATTTGCA
Organism: Bacillaceae bacterium; assembly: GCA_041640535.1. Classification (GTDB taxonomy): domain Bacteria; phylum Bacillota; class Bacilli; order Bacillales; family Bacillaceae_L; genus Litchfieldia. The sequence goes on along the minus strand of JBEQAC010000022.1, from coordinate 20,534 downwards.
GGTATCGTAGAGTTTGATAGGAAATACATAGCAGAATGAGGAGATACTCAATATTATGGCTATTGATGATGAAATCTTTAACCTTTGAAGATTAACAAATAATTATATAGAACAAAACATCTAGTACGAGTACGTAAAATAATATAAAAGGGATTTAATTCTTTGTATCATAAAAATGTTATAATAAAAAAAATAATTAAACTGGAGGCGCATTTAAATGAAGTGGTCTGAAGTTCGTCAGCATTTTCCAGAACGGTGTGTCTTAGTAGAAGCATTAAAATCAGAAACAAGAGGAAAAGAAAGAGTTATTGAAGAAATGTCGGTGATTGATGACTTTGAGAACGGCAATGCAGCATGGAAGGTATATAAAAAACTACATGCTGAAAATCAAAGTCGCGAATTATATATCTTTCACACAAATAATGAAGAAATAAAGGTAATTGAGCAGCCATATATAGGAGTGCGTAGAAGAGGATGAAATTTTATATGGATGATCATTTACCTCTAGTTTCAGTTGAGATTGAATACAATGGAATGAAAAAGTGATTTAGCAATGTCCTCCTTGATACGGGCTGTTCTTCAACAATTTTGGATACAGATTTATGTGAAGAAATCGGACTGATGCTTGATTTAGAGAATGCCATTACACGAAAGATGTACGGAATTGGCGGTACTGAAATCTGTATAGAACAAAAAGTTAGCGTTATGACAATTGATAAGTTCCAACTTAATGATTTTACTATACAGCTTGGTGATGTTAGTGAAATGCATGGATTTGATGGGATTATAGGTAGTGATTTTTTTCTTGCAAATAAATTGATTATCGACTTTGGAAAAATGGAAGTACGAAAAACTATTTTAAGGTAAACACTATTGAAACTGCTAATCAAGATAATAATTCTTGGTTGGCAGTTTTTTTGTGGTTGTAATAATAGTACTTACAATAAAAAACGCAGTCCCAACCTTCGTTTGCGACGCTCCTGGTGGTGGCGGGAAGATTGCACTTCAGCCGAACTATATCATTTCCCAAAGTCCTGATAAAGTCGTATTGCGTAATTTTGAAGGGGTAATCACTACCTATCCAGAACCAGAGAATTATATAACTGGACGTGCGGATGATTATTTTAATGAAATCTATCCAGAAATGAAAGCAAAGGAATCTGATATTGGCATATTAGGACTTATGCATGATAAACAGTTCAACTTAGTGCCTGATAATCTCAAGCGGATCAATCGTCGGAAAGAATACGAGCAGAACCCAACACATTCTTCGTTAAAGGATAAACGTGAAAAGCGGGATGAATTAAAGAATAAAAAATTTGAAGCACAAATGAAGAAATGGAGCGAAAAAGAAGACGGGGAGGAGAACTAACATGAGTTGTGAATGGTGCCTGTCTGAAAATATAAAAAGCGAAACAACAACTGTTTATTGGGAATTACCCGATGGTACAAGAGCGATAGAAATTACAGAAACTCCATGTATTAATTGTGTAGAATGTGGAATGACCTATCAAGAAGAAGGGATTATTGAGCAGATTGAGGAGCAATTACTATTAATTGACACAAGAATTTTAGAAAATTCGATTACGTTTGATGAGTTAATGGGGAAGCCACGGTTGTTGAAGAGGAATTATTTTAAGTTTGATTGAAAATGAAGAAGACGGTGCTCTAAGGTGATTATTAGAAATTGATGATATCAAGCCACAACTAGAGAAGTTTTTCCGGTTGTGCCTAGATTTTTTGACTTGAAAAATCATAGGTGGAGAATTTAAACTAGCAAATCTGAAGATTGTGGTTAGATAAAGTAGTAGATTATGAAGGAGTGTACTTGAACTAACGAATAGTAGAAGAAGGAATATGCTTATTATGGTAAAATTTAGCTGTAGGAACATTTTATATTGTAAGAAATAATGATTATGAGCATAGGAGAGATTAAGTGAACAAAAAAAGATTAATCCTATATAGTTTTATCGCAATTTTAATTGTGATGGGTTTGTTTATCAAAAAGTCACAGATGATACTTATAAAGGGATGTCTATTATCCCTGAGCAATACGATGATATTCCTGTATTTGTTGGTTTAGAACCCACTGAACATTATTACATAATGAATGGTGACCATTGGACTGATATTTATGATTACTACATGAATGAACTTCCTAAACTGGGATGGCAAATAGAATATAATGATTCTACTCTTAATGACACAGATTCAGATAATGATTGGTCTGGATTCTATTCTGGATGGAGTAAAGAGGGATTTGAAGGTGAATTATCACTTTCAGCCCACTATAATAAATTCGAAGACCAGACTGAAGTGATGTTTGATAAGCGTCCAATCGTAGCAGTTCATCGTGGAAAGAGGATATCCCAGAGGTAATTTGTATTTATAAAGCCGAATCAGACAATGAATGCATAGAAATAAGAGATAAAGCTAGAATTAGAGGAATTGTAGGGTTTATCAATACTGAAGCATACGATTATAAAGAAGATACTTTACCTAGAAGCAAAACAACTTTGATTGATTTTGGTAATATAAAGGTAAAGGTTCTTTACAAAGATGAGAAGACAATTTACTTTCAATCTAAAAAAGGAGTTAAAGAATCTAAACCAGATCCGGATTTTTTTGAATTATTAAATTTTCCTTAATATTTCTCAACTAAAGGATGCAAGAGTGGAACAGGTGTTGCTGCGGTAACATCTTTTTACTTATGGATCTAACAGTAAGGATAGTTCAGTTTGAACTTATGAAACTTGTAGATATGTCTTTTCGTAAATACTAACAAGAATGTTGTAGGGGATGATTTTATGAGTTTAGATGATCAAGAAAAAATGCGAAGAAAAGAATTGGAGAATAATCCAATAGGAAATTTTTCTGATGCTGTTAACCGTTCAATAACTGGTGATCCTTTAGCATTAATGAGAGGCGGATGTCTCACCAAAATCTTTACAGTAGTCATAATCATCTTAGGATTTATCATTCTATCTAAATGCTCTTATTAAAGTAACGGCTTCGTTAGTTTAACTGAGTAAATCATATATCGCAGGGAAATGTATAAAGGAATTACTTTAATATTAAGGGTGAATTGATGAATTGGTTAAGAATAATATCTGCTATAATTTCGATAGGTATATTTTTATATTTAACTTTCCAGTCATATGGGTTTCATAAGGAACTTAAAAAGGAAACCAATAATGATGATAGGGGCTTATCAAGGATGTTTGTTCTTAAATGGGAAAGAGAACTTTCAAAGAAAACCACTATTTTGATTATAAATAGGTACTATTTTCGGTATATTGTTCTATATTGCGGATTTGTTTTAAAAAAATCCTTTAATCAAGTAAACGGGTGCTTTAGTTGAATAAAGAGTCACTTTTCAAACAGTGGATTTTAATCCCTATAAGAGAATGAATTAACCATAATGGATAAAATCCGTTATGGTTTTTTGCTGCCATTCCGCAAGTGGGTGTGAAAACACCATTAAAAATTAATCAATCGTTATTATATCAACAAAAAATAGCATACGGAATATGTTGCGAATTCGTATGCTAAAAGTATTGTTTTTTCTTATTTTGTACTCCGAAACTGAACTACTTAATGCTTTTAATAGGTCCTTTTTTATTTGGCCACAACATCTTGACGACTATTTTATCGTAGAAAAAATGAGATATCATACTCTCTGGTTAATGGTAGTGGCAGCACCTAAACGAGCAGAGGGGTTTAAGGTCTATGTATATCCTGTAAATTTAAAAGGAGAAAGAGAAAAACATGCAATTCCTCTATTTGAGTCTAAAGAAGTTTCGTTATTGAAGGCCATATCGATGATTGATGAGTACATTAATCTGGCTAAACAAGATTGGCTCTATCATCACCCGACTCTTACTAAAAATCAGTTGTCTTCCAAAGAGGGAAAACCAAATCGGCTTGTTCTCCTCCCTTTACCTAAAAGAAAATGGTTACGAAAAAGTTGAAAAGGAGATATATTCAATTCCTTAGGAAAAACTCACATACAATTTGGATCGCATTACACATATATAATAACCATCTGCGCCCAATGTGTGATTTTAACACTTCCAAAAAAAGTCCTGATAATCAGGGCTTTTTTTCATGACTAATCTTTTCTAAGGTCCGATCTAAGGGAGAGTTTTTACTTCGGTCAATGGAACGAAACGAGTTGAACATTTGGGACCCTATTTAGTTTGTTCCTGTACCTCGCAGAATCCTGACTGATACATATGAATTATCATATATGCAAAGTTAGCAGTGACAAATAAAGTAATAAGGTTTACTTTAGTAAACTAAGGTATATTATATTTGTTGAGTAGATTCTCTTTAAAGATAAGAAAAGTAGGTGAACAAAGTGGGAAAATATCAATTGGATAGCAAAGGTAAGGTAGCTGTGACAAAGTTTCATGAAAAACAGAAGCCTGCCAAATTTGATAAAAAGCAGCAACTTGAAAAAATACGTTCGGAGTATTTGAAAAAGAAGCAAAAACAAACAGATAAATAATATGAATGAAAACATTGGAAGATTAAAATCTCCCTATGTTTTTCTTATTCGAAATTCTTTTTTCAAATTGATGGCAGAGTTTATTAGAACTAACGGTTGGCGAATTTTAAAGAAGAACAGCTACTGATCAAAGCAGGATTAGTAGATGTTCTTGTTGAAAGGGCAGGATAGTGCAACAAGTGATGAAATAATTATGATACGATTTTCATAAATGGGAATACAAGGAGAGTAGTATCATGATATTTTTTGACACAGATGCAACATTACTTGACCATGACCGAGCAGAAAAAATGGGAGCAATTGATTTTTATAAGGATTTTGGGGATGAGTTAGAACTTAACGAATCTAAGTTTGTTGATTTATGGTATAACCTTTCAAAAAAATATTTTGAAAAGTCTTTAACAAAAAAATTATCCTTCCAAGAACACAGAAGAATGCGAATAAAAGACTTGTTTGGACATCATTTAAACAACGAACAAGCAGACAGCAGATTCGAAAATTATTTGAGTTTTTATAAAAGAAATTAGGCTGCTTATGATGACGTAATACCTTGCTTACAGCGGTTAATCCAACAAGGGTTTCGCCTTGGAATTATTAGTAACGGTGATTATAATCAACAGTTAGAAAAATTAAAAAGTATAGGGATACATAGTTTTTTTGATTGTATTGTTACTTCAAGTGAAATGGGAGTGGCTAAACCAAATCCTACTATCTTTCAAAAAGCATGTGTTCAAGCAAATGTTCAAGTAAATAAGTGTATTTATATAGGTGATAGACTAGAAACTGATGCAATTGGAAGTAAAAATGCGGGGATGGTTGGAATATGGTTAAATCGAAAAAATAACTCACACATGCAGATGTAAAAGTAATACATAGTCTCGACGAGTTAACTACGTTTGTAATTTGATACTTCTTATTAAAGTATAGGGTGCAGTTCACAAGGATTGACGCTATTTTTGTTGAAGTTATTAAGCTATTGGGTAGTAATGTCATGAGAAAATTACGAAATAAAAAAACAGGAAAAGTGTTAGCCGGATACATAAAAACTTCTTTAATATCCGGGTTGTTAGTAGCTGGTTATTCACTTATATTATACATATTTGAAAAATATCGAGGTGTAGGTTCAAATTGGATGTTAATTGCATTTGTTGTTTTGGTTGTATTTTTCATACTTTCCTCTTATAGAATAATTCATATCTTACTAAATATTTTAACTTCGTTTTAACTGAAGGTTCCTATGAAACAGAAGCTCCTCGTAAAGAGTTTACGCCGAGCATAAATAGGGATAAGACAAAGTGAATCAAAAATTTGACAATCAAAGAAAGTGTCGCTGTAAAAAATGAACAAGTTCCCTGCCGAGAGAGAGCTTGTTCATTTAGGTATAAATATTTATACTTTGGCTTTAAGTAATTTCTGATTTTATTTCATAGACCTTGCAATATTTATCATCGTTTCTTTAGGTATTCTAGAGCTATACATTTGTACATAAGTGCCGTTTTGTTTCCATGTTAATAAACCGCCGGTAACAAGTTCCCCTTTATTATCTATTTCTCCACTATTACCCCATGCTTCAAAAATACCTTCACTACCGTTTATATCAATTTTCTCTGCATAAGGGATTACAACCTTTTTTTTAATCACTGGCTCTTTTCGTTGTTCAATACCAACTTTAAGAACTATATCGTCTTTATCCATGTAGTGTAAGCTGAAATGTGTAAAGTGTTCGTCTTCATTCATAGGGTATGTCTTAATCTCTAATGTCCAATCATCAGGTAGTTTTTGAGGAGATAATACCTTAAAATCAACTTTGCTTTTGATTTGATCAATCGTAATACTGTTGTGATTATATTTGATTTCTTTTGCATGAATAATCACCGGATGACTAATCAGTATGATGAAAACAATGAATATACGCAGACAATCAGACAAGTCAATTCCCTCGTTTCTTGTTGTTTTTTCTAATCTCGTCTTTCAGGCGGATAGTCGATTGAATTGGCAATATCCACTAAAACCTCCGGTGTTACCACATTCGAAATTCTTTTATCAATACTCAACATGTATTGCCATCCGTCTCTTTTAAAAACAAGAGCGTTAATACCTGAAATGGCCATATATATCGCAACGTGACCATTCTTTAGCTCATAAGTATCCAACACATATCTTGATTTTATTGGAATTCGATTTTCGATCGGACGAACAATGATTTTGTAATGATTTATAGGAATTTTTTCATTCATCATTACCAGTTCAAAATCTTCGTTGTTTTCCCCACCCAAATCCCTAAACCTCCCTAAAACATGCGTAAAAGTGATAGGTGGGACTTTAAGGGGGAGTTTTAAATTCATATTAAAGTGGTCTTCAAATGCTTTTACCGATTCCTCGACACTTTCATACCCAATTTCTGTAAGGCTTTCTTCAAGTGGTATCGGTTGTTCATCTTTTGGTATAGCGTTTACCGATCCATATAAAGCAAATTGGAAACCTAAGGCTAAAAATAATGCTGAAGCAAGTTTTTTCATTTACAACATCCTATACCTTTTAGTTTTGGTTAATTTTCTTATCTTAAAATCATGATTACATTTGAGCTTATTTACCTTTTCGCTATCACAGGTTGGAGAAATCCTTACCTTAACCAAATCATCTACCTAATCATTACCTTCTGAAGGGTCCTCATTTGAAACCTATTCTGTATTAACAACCTAAGTTAAATAAAACTCTATTTATTCAGTGGAATTTCTGCAATTACTTTCACACCATCCATAATAATTAAAGTTGCATCCAAAGCATCTTGTTTAATGTCTTCGAAATCAGTATCTTTCATTTCTTTTATTTTTATTTGATATTCCGCATGGAATTGACCTTCTTCTCCTGGTTCAATGAAGCCCGTTCCTCCACCACCCCTATGGAACATTTTCTTATATTTAGTGTGTTGTTCCATTTCCATATGTTCAGCTAAATTAGAATTTGGTCTTACTGCAATATTTAGAACTACACTATGGTGTCCAGGGTAATCTTCGTTACCACCAACCCTATTTTTGCCAAGGTTTTTTATTCTAAAATCATAACGTAACACTCGTTCTGTTTTAATAATAGTAACCTCTACATCTGTTATTTTAAGGTTAGCGTTATTTGAATTAAATCCAAATAAAGACACTAAAGTAAAACACATGATCAGTAATAATAACGAACGTTTCATCATAACCTCCAAATCCTTTTTGATTAATGTTCCGCAATATTTCAAATTAATGCATATTTTTACATTTTTTTACATTTTTTAAAATTTCACCATAGAATAAGGCACCCGGTTGTTAATGGCATTCATCTTTTTGTTAAATTGTTCCAAAACTTTTTAAGCTAACGGTTCAGTTTACTTCAACAAGCTAATTGATTATACTATTTTTAAAATTTTCTAGATGGAGGAATAATTAGTGAAGGTCAAAATCAAAAAGAAAGACTTAACTACTAATGATGATATATGGAACGCAGTCATTCAAGTAATGGTGGACTATAATTTTCCAACTGAAAATAAAGTAGCTAACGATACATACATTGCCTATAATTACTATTCTGAACTTGAAAGTGGGGGTCATGAAGGTTTACTAAATTGGTTTTCATGGCATATAGAGGTAGTTGGAATAGAAAATTATTTAAAAGAACTCACATTTATACTTGATAAAATTGGGGCAGAAGACTATTCAAAAATTGAAAAAAAGTATGGTGAAGAGTTATGGAGATTATTTCAGGAGTTGGAAAAAAATGAAATTGAAGAAGATGAATTTTATAATGTTATCAAGGAAGCAGATAGTGAGTATGAAAATCTTAATGGAAAATTAGGTGAGTTATTAGAAAGCTATTTTGTTAAAATCTATACAGATTTAATTGACATAGTGGAGTAGTTGTTATTGAAGTAACGGGTGCGTATCCTTAATAAGATCCTCAAACTATTGAGTTTGCTATCTCTACTATAAAATTTCAGTTGTTATTTTGTCTGAAACTGCTTTGTTAACGCTTAGAACATACTACTACCTAATTTTTTCGAATACCAATAGATTACTATAATTCGCTTTGCTACAATCTTAAAGTTTTAAGGTTTGGTCTTCATACTGAGTATTTTATTTAATTTGTAATTATAAATTATATAAACTAATGTATTACGTATGTGATATAATTTTAATAAGGGATTTATAAAGAGGTGATTATATGAATAATGAACAGTTGCTTAAAATCATCTTAGATCGATTTGATAAAGTAGACCTACAGTTTAAAGAAGTGCTAACTAGACTCGATAGTATAGAAAAAAATCAACAGGAAGATGTTAAAGGTACTTTAAACCTAATATCTAAGAAGGTTGACAGTATTTTGTACGATGTTGATTATTTAAGTGAGAAAACGGGAAAACACGACACAAAAATAAATAGTCTTGAAAAAAGAATTCAGTCTTAACAGAGACTGGATTTTTTTTATTAAATCAGAAATTGTGAATTAAATATACTTAACTATTGGTAGCGTTGATTTGAGAAGGGATGCTGAATATCCCTTTTTCTAAACAATTGTCAGCTGATTTTTTATTGAAAAACTATTATATTTTATACTTACAATAAAAAACGCAGTCCCAACCTTCGTTTGCGACGCTCCTGGTGGTGGCGGGAAGATTGCACTTCAGCCGAACTATATCATTTCCCAAAGTCCGGATAAAGTCGTATTACGAAACTTTGAAGGTGTAATTACTACTTATCCTGAGCCAGAAAATTATGTTCCAGGGCGGGCAGATGATTATTTCAATGAAATCTATCCGGAAATGAAAAACAAGGAATCTGATATTGGCATATTAGGTCTTATGCATGATAAACAGTTCAACTTAGTGCCTGATAATCTAAAGCTGATCAACCGTCGGAAAGAATACGAACAAAACCCAACTCATGCTTCATTAAAGGATAAACGTGAAAAGCGGGATGAATTAAAAAATAAAAAATTTGAAGCACAAATGAAGAAATGGAGCGAAAAAGAAGACGGGGAGGAGAACTAACGTGAGTTGTGAATGGTGCCTGTCTGAAAATATTAAAAGCGAAACAACGACCGTGTATTGGGAGTTACCAGATTGTACAAGAGCGATAGAAATTACAGAAACTCCTTGTGTCATTTGTGGGGATTGTGAAATGACCTATCAAGAAGAAGGGGTTATTGAGCAAATCGAAGAACAACTGCTTTTAATAGATAAAGAATTTTAGAAAACTCGCTGACTTATGATGAGTTAATGGGGAAGCCGCGGTTGTTGAAGAGGAATTATTTTAAGTTTGATTGAAACTCAAACTATAACAAGGCCCAAGTCACTGTGATTTGGGCCACTGCCTTGTTAGTCGAAACATAATGTCGAATAAGAAATCGACATTCTTCATAGTAGACTTATACTACGCAACAAATGTCCTCATTTACAGGTGATTTTGTGAATGAAGATATTTATGTTAACGAAGCAGAATAGTGAAAAATTAAATCCTGCATAATGTCAATATAATACTGATTACAGACCTAATAGCATACTTGAATACACACTATTCTCCAACTTTAATGGTGAGGTATTCATAAGAATTAACATTTTTTGTTATTTATTTCCTTCAAGGGTAAATGTTCCCCTTCCTTATTGTAGGGAGTATTTTGAAGCAATCTTTACAATATCTTTACAATGTGCATATTGAAATTAGTTAATAAGTAAACTATTATATAAGTAAATATTTATATACCGATTTATTAATAAGGAGGTTTTATGTGTGATAAATAAACCTTGCTCAAATTATGGGACTAAAATACAAACTATTCGGGAGAGGTTAGGAATAACCCGTTCTCAACTCGCATTAATGACAGAAACAAATGAAACGATGGTTATTAATCTTGAAAAGAGTATAGTACACCCGACGGACTATTTTATAGACAAAGTTGCCATTGCTTTAAATTTAAGTCCTTTTGAGTTAAAGAATTACATTTGGTGTGATCAAGAGATGGAGGAATGCGGGATAACGAATAATCTTTAGGCGGTGACGTGATGACTCAAATCATACCTGCTTTAATTTATGTTATTTTAATTCTTTTGATTTCTATATATTTATTACGTAGTTATAAAGGACCCACATTTATCTCTAACTATATGAATAAATTAATGAAGATCTTTAAAAAATAAAAAAAATAGTTTTCATTGATTATATAAGCTAATTATTATATATTAATACTTGGATGAATTTAGGAGGTGTTTTCATGCAAGTATCGATGGTTGAAATAGAGAAAGCTGCAACAATCTTAAAATTATTAGGTGATAAAACCCGTCTAACTATGGTGAAAATATTAGACTCAAATGATTGTTGTGTCTGTGAATTTGTTGAAATATTTAAAGCAAGCCAACCTGCTATTAGTCAACATGTTCGAAAATTAAAAGATGCTGGAGTAGTTCGTGAAACACGAAGAGGACAGTGGATTATCTACTCACTTAATAAAGAAAGCGCCTTTTATCCATTAATCCGAAATCTACTAGAACATCTACCAAATCAAGATAATAAGTTACAGGAGCTAGAGGAACAGGGATTACGTATCTCTTGTGATTAATAGGAGGTAAGAGCATTGACATCAGTAATATTAGCATCGGGGATATTTATATTAACTCTTGTTTTAGTCATTTGGCAGCCCAAAGGCTTGTCAATCGGCTGGTCTGCGTGTGGAGGAGCTGTTTTAGCCTTACTTGTAGGGGTCGTTGATTTCAAGGATGTAATCGATGTAACATCCATTGTTTGGAACGCCACGTTAGCATTTATTGCAATAATAATCATTTCCTTGATTTTAGATGAAATAGGTTTTTTCGAGTGGTCGGCCCTTCATATGGCTAAAGCAGCTAAAGGAAATGGAGTTCGGATGTTTGTATATGTATCCATACTTGGTGCACTAGTTGCAGCCTTTTTCGCAAACGATGGTGCAGCACTCATTTTAACACCCATTGTATTGGCTATGGTTCGAAATCTGAGATTTGAAGAAAAGATGGTTTTTCCGTTTATTATCGCGAGTGGATTCATTGCGGATACAACCTCTTTGCCTTTGGTTGTAAGTAACCTGGTTAATATTGTTTCAGCTGACTTTTTTGGAATCGGATTTGTAGAATTTGCTTCAAGAATGATTGTTCCTAACTTCTTTTCACTAACAGCAAGTATCTTGGTTTTATATCTTTATTTCAGAAAGAATCTTCCAAAGCAATATGACTTGTCCCATTTAAAGAAGCCGGTTGAAGCCATTCGTGATGAAAAGATGTTCCGACTATCCTGGTACATTCTAGGAATATTATTAATTGGGTACTTTGCTAGTGAATTTCTTGGATTACCTGTTTCTATTATAGCGGGGATTGTTGCTATATTCTTTTTATTCATGGCAAGAAGAAGTCCGGCTGTTAATACACGTACAATTGTTAAAGGGGCCCCTTGGGCAATCGTATTTTTCTCTATCGGAATGTATGTAGTCGTGTATGGGTTAAGAAATGTAGGTTTAACAAATGTATTAACTGATCTTATACAACTAACGGCAGACCAAGGCTTATTTGCAGCTACGATAGGTATGGGGTTTATCGCAGCTATCCTATCATCTGTGATGAATAACATGCCAACCGTTATGATCGATGCTTTGGCGATTGCGGATACGAATACTAGTGGAGTTATACGCGAAGCACTTATTTATGCAAATGTAATTGGCTCTGATTTAGGACCAAAAATCACACCAATCGGTTCTCTTGCTACATTATTATGGTTACATGTTTTATCTCTTAAAGGGGTAAAAATTTCATGGGGAACCTATTTTAAAGTAGGAATTGTTCTAACCATACCAACATTGTTTATTACTCTCGTTGGTTTATATATTTGGTTATTAATTATTCATTAAACAGCAAAGGAGAAATTTGTTATGTCTAAAAAAACAATTTACTTTTTATGTACAGGAAATTCTTGCAGAAGCCAAATGGCGGAAGGATGGGCAAAAAAGCATTTAGGAAACGAGTGGGAAGTTAAAAGCGCTGGTCTTGAAGCACATGGTCTTAATCCGAATGCTGTAAAAGCAATGAAAGAAGTTGGAATTGATATTTCGAATCAAACATCGGATACGATTGACCAAGAAATCTTAAATAATGCTGATCTAGTTGTTACACTTTGTGGGCATGCGGCAGATCACTGCCCAGTTACACCTCCACATGTGAAACGTGTTCACTGGGGATTTGATGATCCAGCAAAAGCCGAAGGTACAGAGGAAGAAAAATGGGCATTTTTTGGGCGTGTTCGTGATGAAATTGGTGAAAGAATTCATCGTTTTAAAGAAACTGGAGAATAATAAAAAGCAAAATAATAGCCAAGAGAGATTTCTCTTGGTTTCCTTTACACGCAAAATATAAGTATATGCTTATTTAATGTTATTAGGGAGGTATTTGAATTGAATAAAGTTGAAATTTTTGACCCAGCAATGTGTTGTTCTACCGGTGTATGTGGACCAAGCGTTGATCCTGAATTAACAAGGTTGGCATCAGCTGTCTATTCATTAGAGAAAAAAGGATTTGATATCAAGAGATACCAACTAACGACGGATCCAAATAAATTTGCTGAGAACAACGAAGTAAATAAAGTTCTTCATGAAAAAGGTCCTGATGCGTTACCTGTTATCTTGGTAAATAATCAAATTGCAAAAGTCGGAGAGTATCCATCAAATGAAGAACTTGCAGAATGGTTTAATGTTACACCCGAAGAATTAACTGAAAAACCAAGAGTTCGTCTTTCAATTAATTTAAATCAAAAGTAATAGAAAGAAGGAAAATAGATGTTTCAATCTTTCAATCCTAAATATGTCATTAATACACCTTTTCTATTTTTAACTGGAAAAGGTGGAGTTGGAAAAACATCTACTGCCTGTGCAACAGCTATTGCATTAGCTGATAGTGGAAAAAAGGTTTTACTAATCAGTACAGACCCTGCTTCAAATCTTCAAGATGTGTTTGGAATTGAATTAACGAATGAGCCTAAAGCAATTCCAAATGTAGAAAACCTATTTGCAAGTAACCTTGATCCTGAAGCTTCAGCAAAAGCATATCGTGAAAGTGTTGTAGCTCCATACCGAGGTAAGCTTCCAGATTCAGTGGTTGCTACAATGGAAGAACAATTGTCTGGAGCATGTACTGTTGAAATTGCAGCATTTGATGAATTTTCAAGTTTGTTAACGAATCCAGGTATCGTAGATCAGTATGATCATATTATTTTTGATACTGCTCCAACAGGGCACACATTAAGACTGTTGCAGCTTCCAACGGCTTGGAATGGATTCTTGGAAGAAAGTACACATGGAGCTACTTGTTTAGGTCCACTATCAGGTCTTGCTAATAAAAAGGATCTATACTCAAAGACCGTTCATGTTCTTTCAGATGCGACTAAAACCACATTAATTCTTGTTACAAGACCAGATGCATCATCAATATTCGAAGCTGACCGCGCATCAAAAGAGCTAAAAGAAATTGGGATTACAAATCAGCTACTCATTGTTAATGGTCTTCTTCAGAATTATATCGAAGAAGATGATGTATCATCAGCATTTTACGATCGACAAAGAGAAGCATTAAAACAAATTCCTCCTAATTTAAAACAAACCGTGATTTATTCATTACCTTTTGTTTCATATACCTTAACTGTGGTGGAAAATCTTCGGTACTTATTTAAACAATACACAATACAAGCAACTGAAATAGAGAGGAATAATAAAACAAACAACCTTCCTGGATTAAATGAGGTAATTGATGATTTTTCAAATACAAACACAAGGTTAATATTTACAATGGGAAAGGGTGGAGTTGGAAAAACAACCGTTGCCTCAGCAATTGCTGTTGGTTTAGTTGAAAAGGGGCATCCTGTGCATTTAACAACAACAGACCCAGCTGCTCATTTGGAATATCAATTTCAAAATAAGCAATTAAATCAGTGCTTAACCATTAGCAGAATTAACCCAAGAGAAGAAGTAGAAAAATATAAATCTGATGTGTTAGCAAATGCAGGGAAAGAATTAGATGAAGAAGGCTTAGCGTATTTAGAGGAAGATTTAAACTCACCATGTACGGAAGAAATTGCTGTTTTTCGAGCATTTGCAGACGTTGTGGCAAAATCGGAAAACGAAATTGTGGTTATTGATACAGCACCAACGGGTCACACGTTATTACTTTTAGATGCCGCACAGTCTTATAGCAAAGAAATTGCTAGATCAACAGGGGAGGTACCTGAAAGTGTAAAAAGATTACTTCCTCAAATTAGAAATCCAAAAGAAACATCGGTCGTGATTGTGACTCTAGCAGAAGCAACGCCAGTATTAGAAGCATCTCGTTTACAAGAAGATTTAAGACGGGCAAATATTACACCGAAATGGTGGGTAATAAACCAAAGTTTATATGCCACAAATACGAAAGACCCTGTTTTAGAAGGAAAAGCCATTTCAGAAAAGCAATGGATTGATGAGGTAAGCATAAAATTGGCTGAGAAATGTGCCATTATTCCTTGGATGAAGGAAGAAAAGGTAGGGTATGACAAGCTAAAAGATTATATTCATTAATCGGTGGGGGAGAAGAAAATGGAAAAAGTCGTTATTTTGGGAACTGGTCCGGCAGGTCTTACAGCTGCAATCTATTTGGCTAGAGCAAATATGAAACCTATTGTTATTGAAGGTGACCAGCCAGGTGGTCAATTAACTTTAACAACGGAAGTAGAAAACTTCCCAGGTTTTATCGAAGGAATTATGGGACCAGAATTGATGGAAAATATGCGAAAACAAGCGGAGCGTTTTGGTGCTGAATTTAAAAGAGGATGGGTTACAGAGGTAGATTTCTCTAATAAACCATACCGCTTACAAGTTAGTGGACTAGGAGTAATAGAGACAGAATCCCTAATCCTTTCTACAGGTGCATCAGCTAAACTTTTAAACATTCCTGGTGAGAAAGAAAATATCGGTCGAGGGGTAAGCACTTGTGCCACATGTGATGGATTTTTCTTTAGAGGAAAAAAAGTCATCATTGTTGGTGGTGGTGACTCTGCGATGGAAGAAGCAAATTTCTTAACAAAGTTTGCTAGTGAAGTGATCATCGTTCATAGAAGAAATGAACTTCGAGCATCAAAGATCATGCAGTATCGAGCAAGAGCCAACTCCAAAATAACTTGGAAACTAAATAAAACACCAGTTGAAGTTGTAGCGGGAGAAAATGGAGTAACAGGATTAAAAGTAAAGAATAATGAATCTGGAGAGGAAGAAGTTATTCTAACAGATGGAATTTTTGTAGCAATTGGGCACACACCGAATACTTCATTCCTTAATGGACAAATTGATACGGACGAAACGGGCTATATTAATGTTGTTCCTGGAACAACTGAAACGAATATCCCTGGAGTCTTTGCATGTGGAGATGTTCAGGATAAAAAATACCGTCAAGCAATAACTGCGGCAGGTACAGGATGTATGGCAGCATTAGATGCCGAGAGATACTTAGAAGGTAGTGCTGTTCACGATTGGAGTAAATCATTGTAATAGGAGGATGTAAGATGACAACAAAGAATTATCAAGAGCTTTTAAAAGATCGTATTTTCATTGGTGGAGCAGATGATGTACACGAGATGCTAAAAAATGAAAAAGTAGATGTAGTATATGATTTAAGAGCAGAGGCACCTAAGGAAGAAGCAACCTATAATCGTTTTCATAGTCCCATTGTTGACGATGCTGATCACCAGGATGAGTCTGTAAAAAGATCGATTGATGATGTAGTTAAGGCATATGATGAAGGGAAAAATGTATACTTTCATTGTCAAGGGGGCAGTAACCGTACAGGAACTGTTGCGATTGGAACACTTTTATCTCTTGGGAAAGCAAATACAATTGATGAAGCTGAACAAATGGCAAAAGAAGCTCGACCGAAAATCAACGTAAAACCAGAGATGAAGGAAACATTAAAAAGAATTTTTCCAAATGCTTAACGTTTTTAGGAGGGGAGAAACAATAATGAAGATAACAGACAATGCTAAGGAAATGCTACAAACCATCTTAAATGAAAATGGTGTAGAAAATATTCGTCTTTATGCGGTTGCTGGTTGTTGTGGACCACAGTTTGCACTTTCCTTGGATGCACCGCAGGAAAATGATACTTTAAAAACTATAAATGGAATTAGAGTAGCGTTTGATCCTCAGATTACTGGAGCAGACGATTTAACATTAGATAAAGAAGAAAATCCAGACGGCGCTGGACTTGTTTTAATTGGAGCTAGTAGTTGCTGTTAATTAAATGAAGATTAGGAGTATGTTATTTCACTAGGAACAACAAAATTTTTTATTCTTTACCTGAAAAGTAAATGCTTTTAAAATAAAATTGCTATTTGAAAAAGGGTCTACGTGGACCCTTTTTCCATATGTTTTGGGAATTACTCTCAGCCGAAATTTCTGTAAGAACAACAATTGTTAGTATTACCTTATTGTGCTGTAGTAGAACAACACTCGGCTTTTTCATCCTGCGGTTCTGTTGTGCAACAAGATAATGCAGATGCATTGTTTTCTTCAACCTCTGTTTTTGTAAAGAAAAACTCCCACTCATTTCCATCAGGGTCTTGAACCCAAAATTTATCTTGGAGAGCATAACAGCATGTTGTGTTTAATTGTTCGTATTGTGTGAGTATACCGTTTTCTTCAAGTCTATTCTTGTGGGAATTAACCTCTTCTGTGCTTTCAACTTGAATTCCAAAATGTCCGACTTGATTACCTCTTACTTCATTTCGAAGATTAAGGGTAAAGTTTAAACCTGGTGTTTCAAGAAGGAACTTTGCGTATTCAGGTTTTACTTTAACCGGTTCTGCTCCAAATAATTTACTGTAAAACTCGATGGATTTTTCCAAATTTGTAACGTTAAGACCAACATGCGCGTATTTCATTAGTTTTCCTCCTAATATCAAATTAATTTGATTTATTGATGATAACTTTTATGGGTGGTTTACTTACAACAACTGTTTTTTTGTACTTCTTGTTGCTGAACTATTTCTTCTTTTTTTACTTCTTCGATTTTGATGGTACAGCATGAACTATCTTTCTTTTGGAATAGACCTTTTAAGATACCCATTATTATTAACCTCCTTAAATAATATAGAATTAAAATCCAGATATTGTAGAGTACGTCTGCCATTAATGTGATTATGATCGGGTCAAGAACCGGTGATTAAAAAGAGGTTCCGATGAACAATATGGTTAGTTCTAATGCTATTGATAAAAAAACTATGAAACACTTCTGATCACATAAGCAACCCCGCCCCCTTATCTATTAACAACATTTATATTGTTAATTTTCACAGCATACTTTTTGGATTTTGATTTCGCAGCAATTTAACTTTCGTAGAACATTCTTTTTTTGTATTTGATTTTTCTTAAATAAATTCAAGAAATAGCTTAATAATTTTGGCATTTGCCTATTTTTAGAATACTCTTTAGCTAAAACTTCCTTCTCCATTTCTTCTTTTTTCATTTCATAATAAGCTTTTAAATCCATTTCGTTGAAATACATATAATCACCTCCTTTTTATTTGTAATTTGCAAGTATTGATTATTAGAAAAGAGCAAGTGATTTTTGCTCAAATTAATGGTTTACAACAAACAGTGGATTTTGACATTGCTTCGTTTAAAAGTTTAACCGATTTTATAACCATTTCTCGTTCAAATTCGCTTAAATTTGAAAACACTTCATTTAAGTATTGGTTCATTTCCGCATCAATTTTAGCTGCAACATAATTTCCTTGCGTGGTTAAAGTAAGTTGTGAAACACGTCTATCATCAGGAAGAGGCGTTTTTCTAACCAGTTCCATCTTTACTAGTGTTTGAACTTGGCGACTAAACGTAGTTATATCCATCCCTAAAGTATCAGCCACCTGTTGCATCGATGGTTTATTATTGCGGAGAATTTCATAAAGGATATGGCTCTGTACTAGGGATATTTGTGTTTCACCTATTTGACAACAGTTTTTATTTAAAAGACCAAATCGCCTTGTCATAACTTGGAACAATTCTCTAACATTTTCCATTATTTTCACCTCTGATTTATTTATATTATAATTAATTGTAATTTGCAACTGTTTTTTTCCTTGAAAATTGGAAATTTTTTTAATAATGTATTTGGACTACGGAAACTGGGGAGTAAAAATGAAAAAGGAAAATTGTACAAGACTGGCTTCAAAATATGGATCGGAAAGAAATATTAAACATTTATAACCAAGGGATTGAAGACAGGATTGTAACTTTGGAGGAATATATATAAGATATTGAATATATGAAGGAATGATTTAAGAACCATAAAGAGCTTTTTGATGTTAAAGTAGGGCGAAAAAAATGATGAAGTAATTAGAGGAGGGGTCATTAAACCAATATTCCAATCATGTGCTAAATCTGGGGGAGTTGATTTATCGGTATATATTAGAAGGGACTATAGGGGGAAAGGGATTGGTTCATTATTAATTTTTATAAAAGCATAATTAAACAGGATATACCATACTACACCATTCAACCTGGATCCCTAATGAAGCAACGTGAAGTCAGTAAACATTAAACTAACATCTACATAAAATAACATAATTATCATCATATCAATAGAAACAGCAGTCAAGGAAATCATCTTGATTTGCTGTTTTTTTATCGGAAAAGTACTTCAATAAAAAACGCAGTCCCAACCTTCGTTTGCGACGCTCCTGGTGGTGGCGGGAAGATTGCACTTCAGCCGAACTATATCATTTCCCAAAGTCCTGATAAAGTCGTATTGCGTAATTTTGAAGGGGTAATCACTACCTATCCAGAACCAGAGAATTATATAACTGGACGTGCGGATGATTATTTTAATGAAATCTATCCAGAAATGAAAGCAAAGGAATCTGATATTGGCATATTAGGACTTATGCATGATAAACAGTTCAACTTAGTGCCTGATAATCTCAAGCGGATCAATCGTCGGAAAGAATACGAGCAGAACCCAACACATTCTTCGTTAAAGGATAAACGTGAAAAGCGGGATGAATTAAAGAATAAAAAATTTGAAGCACAAATGAAGAAATGGAGCGAAAAAGAAGACGGGGAGGAGAACTAACATGAGTTGTGAATGGTGCCTGTCTGAAAATATAAAAAGCGAAACAACAACTGTTTATTGGGAATTACCCGATGGTACAAGAGCGATAGAAATTACAGAAACTCCATGTATTAATTGTGTAGAATGTGGAATGACCTATCAAGAAGAAGGGATTATTGAGCAGATTGAGGAGCAATTACTATTAATTGACACAAGAATTTTAGAAAATTCGATTACGTTTGATGAGTTAATGGGGAAGCCACGGTTGTTGAAGAGGAATTATTTTAAGTTTGATTGAAACTCAAACTATAACCAGGCCCAAGTCACTGTGATTTGGGCCAATGCCTAGTTCAACGAAGAAATAATGTGGAATAAGAAATCGTCATTCTTTAATGCATAGTAAACAACGATACTATGCAATAGAAAAGAATAGGATGAGTTTAATTTTAGTATCACCCTTCACGTATAATTGGTATCCCCATAAACTAAAGTGGGGTGATGAATGTGATACTACGGAATCAAATGGACCCAGTTACCTATCATCAAAAATATTTTCGTCCATCAAGCTTATCAGCTTTAAATTTAAGATTTTCATCTTCGGAGTTTTTCCATCCATACTATAAAAAAACTTACGACCAAATCCAGGTGCCAAAGGAACTGACTAAAACCCCTGAAGATACTCTTCTAAATTATTTTAGCATATTGCGGGAAGCAGAAAACCTTCTAGGTAGAAGCTGCGGTTCGGTAGGTCACGCACGACTTCCTTTTCCACTTGCCTACAATTTTTTATCTGAGGAGTATCAACAAAATTTAAGTTATGAAGACTATTTTGAATCATTTGCAGGGGTAGGTCATACAAGTTTAATCAAGCTTTGTCGAGTGCCTGATGGCAAAGGAAAAATCCAA
>JBEQAC010000021.1:0-24125 GCA_041640535.1 Bacillaceae bacterium | reverse complement strand
TATCGTTTGCACAATGGGTTAACCCTTGTTGGTAAACCATGGGAAATTAGAGAAAAATTAAAAGAATATGGAAAACGATTTGAAACGGTTCAGCAATGGATAGAAGAATCTGAAAAAACTCCTAATAAACCAAGACATCAACGCACCCAAACCGAAAAAGTTATTTGGGTAGATTTTAAATCCAAATAACTTTTTATATTCTTATACTATTTCTGTTTTAAACACCGTCGCCATGTGCTTGATAAATGTATCATGTTGACCTGTAAAGGTGGCCATTTTATCTTGATGGGCGACTGTTTTATAGCCTCTTGCATAGGCACCATAAGCAGTTAGAAAATTACAGATATCCGTGCAAACCCCTGTTAAATGTACCTTCTCTACATTTCGGGCTTTTAACTCCTGATCTAATTCCGTTCCAAAAAAGGCATCATACTCAGGCTTACCAATATAAACTACATTTTCATGACGTTTATTTTTTTCATACCATTCTTCAAGCTCATTATAAAGCTTTTGCCCCCAAGTTCCTTCGACATTATGTGCTGGCCACAGTTCAAAGTGTGGGTCATCTTCACGATGGTTATCCATACATATTGCCACAACATCCCCATTTGCTAAAAATTGATCAGCTGCTTCTAAAATGTTCGGAACAATCTCTTGTGCGGGTTTCCCTACGGTTAGACTTCCTTTATCTGAAACAAAGTCATTACTCATATCAATGATTAATAACGCTTCACGACTCACCTTTTTTCCTCCCTTATTACCGCTATCTTTTACTATGTACTAGATTCTTCTATGCATACGTTTAGAATAGCATGTGCTTAATTTTCGTATCAACTAATTTGAGCTGTTTGTACTGAACTTGGTACAATGTAGAAAAGAGTGGGAGGAATCAAACGATGAAGAAACGTCAAATTGGGGATTCAGATTTATTTGCAAGCGAAATTGGGCTAGGCTGTATGTCGATAGGCACAGAAGAAAACCATGCATTACGAATGATTGATGAAGCCATTGACTTGGGAATGAATTACCTTGATACAGCTGATTTGTATGATCAAGGTCTAAACGAAGAGTTTGTAGGAAAAGCCATCAAAGAAAAGCGACAAAATTTGATTGTTGCTACTAAGGTAGGTAACCGGTTCGAACAAGGAAAAGAAGGCTGGAGCTGGGATCCGTCTAAACGCTATATTATGGATGCTGTAAAGGAAAGCCTACGAAGATTACAAACCGATTATATTGATTTATATCAACTTCACGGCGGTACAATCGAAGATCCTATTGATGAAACGATCGATGCATTTGAACAATTAAAAAAAGAAGGTGTGATTCGTTACTATGGAATCTCATCCATTCGTCCTAATGTGATTCGTGAATATGTTAAGCGCTCATCGATGATCAGTGTCATGATGCAATATAGCATTCTTGATCGTCGAGCGGAGGAAGAGGTCCTCTCTCTTTTAAAAGAGAACAAGATTAGCGTTTTAGCACGCGGCCCTGTTGCGAAAGGAGTTTTAACCGAACGCCCTCTCGATCAAGTTGGCCAAAAAGGGTATTTAGATTATACATATCATGAACTTGAAGCAATCCTTCCTAAAATTAAAGACATATGTAACGGCCGCCCATTAACAGAAATCGCCTTGCACTATATTCTTTCAGATTCTGTTGTCGCATCGGTTATTGCAGGAGCAAGCAAATTTGAACAACTACATGCAAACATCCATGCAGTACAATCCAAACCGTTAACTGAACAGGAGATTCAACTTATTAAACAGGTAACAAAAGCAGGCAAGTATGAACAACACCGTTAATGAAAATGAGGCTCCTTCTGGTAGCCTCATTTTTATTATTTATAGTCACTCCACTTAAGTGAACTCTCATTTAGTAGTTCTTCAAAGGATTTATTTTTTTCTCGCTCTTTCCGTTCTCTTCGTTTTCTTTCCTCTTCTAATTCAAGCTCACGCTGTTCTTTTTCTTTCAACTCTTTTTGTGTGTCTTTTAATTTTAGTAAAACTTCTTGATTTAATAAATCTCCAAGACTCAATTTATCTTCTTGTTTCTTTTTTTGTGTTGATGTTGGCTTTTGCTTTTTCTTAGCCATGAGAATTCCCCCTCGATCAGCTTTCTTAAATTATACCATAATCTCCTAGAGATTTTAGACTTAAACACCTGTGCTTTCCTTTGAAAGATGCTAAAGTTTCCATGATTTGTTACTATGGGTGTAGATACCGTTATTGGAGGAATAAATGTGAGAAAATTTTTCATTGCCATTGGTACAATCATCACTCTTTTTGTTTCACTTGGTCTTTTCTTTACAAACAAAGTCATGTTTATTAAGAAGAAAAGTGATGAAGACATTTTTAACCGTGAAGTCGGTGAAGGAAGATTTACATTGGATGAGTATAATACCTTACCTAAATCCAATATTTCCATCCCTTCTAAGTTTGGTTATTCCATTCATGGATGGTTTGTAAAGTCTACTAATCAAAAGAAATTTATGATTATTTGTCATGGTGTAACGATGAACAAAATTAATTCGATTAAATATATGAAGCTTTTTTTGAATCGCGATTGGAATGTGATTCTCTATGATCATCGTCGTCACGGCGAATCTGGTGGAAGGACAACAAGCTATGGTCATTATGAAAAATTTGATCTACAAGCTGTTGTCAACTGGGTAAAACGTGAATTTGGAGAAGATATCTTACTTGGGATACATGGAGAATCGATGGGGGCTGTCACTACTCTTTTATATGCTGGAATGGTAGAAGACGGAGCTGATTTTTATATTGCTGATTGTCCATTCTCTGATTTTAAAGAGCAGCTTCGTTATCGTCTAAAAGAAGAATACCGTCTTCCCTCTTTCTTTGTACTTCCGATTTCTAATTTTATTTTGAAGCTACGTGACGGCTATCGGATCGAAGATGTTTCACCAATTTCCGTCATAACTAAAATTAAAAGTCCGATTTTATTTATTCATAGTGAGAAGGACGATTATATTCTGCCTGAAATGACAAAAGAGCTTTATAAAGTGAAACCTGGTCCCAAAAAACTATTCCTTGCAAAAAACGGAAAGCACGCCTACTCTTTTGGTGACAATAAAGAAGATTATGAAGCTGCTGTTGATGAATTCTTAAAAGAAATAAAAATAGAGGCTTAAATTTTAGCCTCTACCCTAATACATCTGTAATTTCTTTAAAATTCTCTTGAATATACGCTAACGCTAGTTCAATATCAGCAAACTCTTTTGCTTCGAAAGATACCTCATCTTGAACTAACCAAACATCCTTTTGTTCTTTATTCGTCCCTGCGACTGACCAGTGTAATAGACTAAAAGGATGATTATCACTTAAAAAAGATACCCATGTTTTATTTTCTGCTACGTTTTTAATGGCTTTAAGCTTTTGATTCATGTGCTGCCACTCTCTTCTCTAATAATGCCATTCGTGGATTTAAATATTGATTAGGGCTTTTTAGTGAATAGCAATTTGCCGATGGAACATAATCAATTTTTAGCTCCTCATCATAAAATACCATTTTTGTTCTCTCTACTAATACTGGTACATAATTGGTTTCAATGAGGATCTCGTCATTCTCTTGATGATCTACAATCCAAAGAGTTGGTACACCACTTACCACACATCCGCAGCCTTCTGTTTCATATCTTAACTTCAGGATTGCACCATCTGTTAGTTTTTCTTTTATTTTCTCAATTGCTTGATCTGTAAATGCGATTTTCATATTAAACCGATTCCCTTCTAGTTCTTTGTTCAACTATTTTATCATATTTCTCATGTTTACACATATTGTATGAATATATAATCTACTATGGCTTGTACATTTTGAACTTTTAACCATTTTAGGTTACTATTTACTATATTACATAGAAAAGGAATGATTGATTTTGTCTAAAGTTCAAATTAAAGTAAATAACAATGGCTCATTGAGAGTAACAGGTGATGTTGAACTAGTTGATGCACAGGGAAACAAGTTTGAAACAAAAGAAACCTTTTCTCTCTGTCGCTGTGGGCTATCAGAAAAAAAACCTTTTTGTGATGGCTCTCATAAAGGGAAATTTGAATCGACTGTTAGTGCAGTGTAAGTGTTTTCTGCGGGTTTTAGCTACCCGCTTTTTCTTTTTTTCTAACCTCTTCGATTTCTCTTGCTCTAGAGTGTACTTCCCCTCTATACTGAACTTACATAACTCATTTACATAATAAATAATATTTAAGGAGTGGTCTCATGTTTGTTACTGTTCTTAAACCAATTTTTGCTGAAGCTGCTAGTCAATTAGTTAACACAACGAGTCAATTTCCAGGCACCGTTTTATTAAAAAAAGAGCATTGGGTTGTTGATGCAAAAAGTTTACTTGGTGTCTTAGCCCTTTCACTTCAGCCAGGTCAAGAGGTTGAAATCACCTCAGACGAAAGCGAAGAGGCTTTAGAAGCCCTACTAGACTTAAACTTATTTGAGAAAAAGTAAAATGAGTGCAAAAGAGGATGACTTAAAGCAAAGTCATCCTCTTCTTATATCGATTAGCTGATTGATCACGATGTAGTGTGCTTCACCAAACTTATCAATAATATGAAGCTTTTGATTGAACTCATCATAATGATGAACCGTCCCTATTAAAAGCTTGTGACGCTTTCGTTCATAGTATGTGATCACTAATTGTTCACCAGCCTCCATTGCTTCACATAAAAGACCATTCATTTCTTCAAGCTGTTGTTCATCAAGCTCTGGCTTCGATTGATCAAAATCCTCTTCTACCCAATCACGCAATAATTTCACATGCTCAGGTAGCATCATCGCTGTCCATTTAATTGCACCTCGATCTCGAATCATCTTCTCTCCTCCTCATTAGTTTGCTATATGACCGCCAACAAGCTTGCTCCGGTGTCTAGCTGTTCCAGCATTTGTATAGGAAACCCCACGTAAAATGGCATTTGAACCATACTTACTTCGAATCGAGTCCATCACATAACCGACCTTTCTCTGCTTTAAACGGTTGGAATAAAACAAATCTAGCTGCATTTCACTATCTTCTTCAATATTTGATAGCGCAATTGAGATTTTCCGAACCGTTTTTGGCTCATAGAACTTGTCAAATAATTCCAGACAGACTTGATATAGCTCCATCGTAATATTGGTTGCTGCATCAATGGTTTTCGAGCGGTTAAAGCCCCCTCCAAATTCATCATAGCTGTACCCAATTCCTAAACTAATCGTTCTTCCTGCTTTTTTATGACGTCTCGCCCGTCGTGCGACCTCTTCGCACATTTCTAAAATCACGTGCTTTACCTCGGTTGGATCTGGATAATCTCGCAATAAAATTTGACTCTTGCCAAAGCTAATTTGACCTTGAATTAGCGGAGCACCTAAATCCGATAAATCCACTCCCCAGGCATGGTGATAGAGCTGGTTTCCCATTACCCCAAATTTCTTTTCAAGCAGTTCAAGCGGATAGTTTGCAAGCTGACCAATGGTGGTAATTCCCATCCGGTTTAATGTTTTTTCAACTCGACTGCCAATTCCCCACATTTGACTTAATGGAGACAGCGGCCAGAGTTTTTCCTTTATGTCCTCATAGGCCCACTCGGCAATCCCCTTTTTCTTCGCCTCTAAATCAAGACATAGCTTCGCAATCAGCATATTAGGACCGATTCCAATTGCACATGGCAACCCATACTCATATTCGATTTCCGCTTTAATCTTTTTAGCAACAGTGGTTGCATCTCCCCATAATTTTTCGACCCCGTCAACCTTTATAAAGCTTTCATCCACACTATAAGTATGAATCGCTTCTTTAGGGACATAGCGATTAAATAGCCTTGTAATTTCAGTTGAGATCCGCAAATATGTAGCCATTTTAGGGTTTACAATGTGGATCCTTGGGTCTTTCGGAATTTCAAACATACGAGAGCCTGTTTTAATCCCGAATTCCTTTTTTAAACGTGGAGACGCAGCTAACACAATGCTTCCAGGACGTTCAGTATTACCAACAACCGCAAGATAACAGTCTAACGGATTAAGCCCTAGCAACACTGCCGCACAGCTGGCATAGAAGCTTTTCATATCAATACATAGAATTTTATTTGCGGGAAGTTGACTATAATCTATCATCAAATCACCTTCAACTAAGAATATATGTTCGTGTTATTATATTCTATATAATAAGCGAATATACGTTCGACTTCAATGGAAATTTAAAACAATCTGTTTAAAGCGAAAAAGAGATATAATGAAGGTAACATTGAAAGAGGTGCAAAGAGGATGGATGAAAAATTGCTACAAAAAATGATTCAAAAATGTTTTTTACAATACAATCACGACCTAGACACTGTTCCACTTTCGAAAAAGGAATATCAAGAATTGATTGCAAAAATAAACACGGTCATGGAAACAGAAAAATCGGCAACCCTAACAGATATCATTAACGATCAGGTCTACGAATACTTAACCAAGTAGTACATGAAAAAGGAAAAAGCCACTCGGATGAGTGACCTTACTCTACAACTTGATTGTTTTTGATATCAACTTTAAATGTAACTGGTTGGTCGGAGCCGAATAATTCAACTAGCGACACTTCATAAACATCCGTTTTTTCTTTTTCTAGTGAAACGACTAGCCACTGAGAAGAGTGATTAAGCTCTTGAATGGCAATTGAAAGGGCTTTTGCTTTTTCAATCGAAGCCTCATCATCATGAATGATTAAGGTAGTCGCAGTCGCTTGGGTAGGATATGATTCCATCACTTGACCTGTGTGATACGGATCAACCAAGAAACCGACTGATAAATCAGCAAAGGCGTACTTCTTACCAGATGTTCCAATGAGTTTTGTATCCTTTGTAATGGTATAACTAGCAACGAGTGGCACCCTCTCTTCAGTAGACGGAATAAACTCGGAAACAAGAACCGTTTGTGAAGTCGTATCAACCATAATCAAATAACCTGAGAAGTCCTTTACTCCTTTCGGCTCATTTGAACAACCAACAAGGAAAAGGAAAAATGAGCAAGCTAACATGATCCATTTTTTCATAATGTTCACCTCATCTAATTTGACGAGGAATGATGAATGAAAGTTACACGTTTACTATTTTTTAAAGATGGCTTTCCCGCCCACTTTTTCTACAAAGGTAGGAAAAAGAGTGTAAAGTTTACTGCCTATCCCCATCCAGCCAGGTAAATTAATCTCGCGTTTTGAAGTGAACATCGCGTCGACAATTTTTCTAGCTACATCATCTGGCTCTAGCATAAATCGTTCAACATTTTTCACATAGCTTCCAGATTCATCTGCAATATCAAAAAATCTTGTACGAATTGGACCAGGATTCACTGCTGTTACATGAATATTCTTATCGGCAAGTTCCAAGCGGAGACTATTTGTAAACCCTAAAACGGCATGCTTTGTTGCAGAGTATACACTAGATTTTGGAGTAGCGAACTTTCCAGCTTGAGAAGCAATATTAATTATATGACCACTCTTTTTTGTAATCATCGAAGGAAGAACCATTTTTGTACACGCAATCAATCCAAAAACATTCACTTCAAACATCGACTTCATTTCAGAAAGACTAGCATCGACAACATGATCAAACTTTCCGAACCCAGCATTATTTACAAGAACATCCACCGTTTTAACCTTTGTTAGAATCTCATCAAAAACCAGTTGAAGAGAGTCCATCTCACGCACATCCACTTTATAATACAGGCAGTCAACGCCCGTTTTTTCCTTTACACTTTTTGCAATTTCAACTAAACGATCATAACTGCGAGCTAGTAGAATAGGAGTAGCTCCCTGTTCTGCTACCATATATGAAATTCTTTCCCCAATACCACTTGATGCTCCAGTAATCACAACGTTTTTCCCCACTAACTTACTTGTTTGCATACAAATCACCTCATAAACGCCAAATAAAATCTATACTAAATTTCTCTTAATCATCCGATAAAGTCAAGCAGCAAGAATTTCATGAAAGACTATTGACATTCACGTTAGAATCATAGAAAATCAATCAATAAACTGAGCGCTCTATGCTTTATTGGGGGATATCAATTATGAAAGAAAATAAAAAAATCGTGTTCATTGGAGCCGGATCAATGGCTGAAGCCATTATTGCTGGTATGCTCCAAAAGGAATTATTTGCACCAGAACAAATTGTTGCGACAAATCGTGCAAACGGAGAGCGTCTGCAACAGTTAAAGGAAACTTACCACATTCAAGTAACTCACAATAAAGAAGAGGCACTAAAAGATGCGGACATCATTTTATTAGCAATTAAACCGAAAGATGTTGCTGAAGGCGTAAAAGAAATCGCCCCATTTGTCAATCAGGAGCAGCTAGTCATTTCCGTACTTGCGGGTGTTTCAACCGATACATTACTACATCTATTTAATCAAAAATTAGCGATTGCTCGTGCGATGCCAAATACATCCGCAGCAATTGGAAAATCAGCTACTGCGATCGCAATAGGAGAATATGCAAAAACTGAGGACTTACTTGTGGTTCAAGAATTATTTGAAACAGTCGGCCTTGTCTCCATCGTGGAAGAAAAGGACTTACACGCAGTCACTGGTTTATCAGGAAGCGGACCTGCCTATGTATACTATTTAGTAGAGGCAATGGAAAAAGCCGCAAATGAAATTGGATTAGAAAAAGAAGTAGCAAAAGAACTGATTTTACAAACGATTATCGGAGCAGCAGAAATGCTAAAATCCTCACCAAAGCATCCGTCTGTATTAAGAAAAGAAGTCACAAGTCCTGGTGGAACAACTGAAGCGGGAATTAAGGTTTTAGAATCCTTTAACTATCAAGAAGCAATTATAGCTTGCATTAAAAGAGCAACAGAGAGATCCTCTGAGCTTGGAGAAACACTCAAGGAATCAATTAGTAATCGGCCATAAAGAAAAAACATCCCTCCAATTAGATTTTATCTGAAGGAGGGATGTTTTTTATTGTTAGCCTTCACTTTTTTCTTAAAAATAAACCCAAGTATATAAAGAAGAAGAAGAAGACCAATAGCAATTCCCATTGAAAGAGCAACCCAATAGGTTTCTATTATTTTTATTGCCCGCTGATGATCAAATACAAACCAATAACTATATCCTGTTAAGACTAAACACACAGGAATTATAACCGGCCGATAATCTTTTAAGGAAAATAACCGCTGAATAGAGATAGATGCACAAAGAAAAGTCATCATAACCTGAGTTAGGATTGATATGGCAAAAAACGCTATCATAATCATTTCATATCGATGGATAAAGTAACCAATTTCAGCACTTCTTGCCATTTGCATACATGAGACAATATATTGTGCCGTTACTTCTGCAGACAATACACCAACCTCTAAAATGGGCCAAAGTACAATAAATAAACCTCCGTAAACAATGCCTGCTACACCAGCCCTTCCCCATTTTTCTTGTTGTTTTACGATTGGCAAGATGATAGCAGCCATCATGAATGCCATCGCCCAGTCAGTATTATGATGCCTGCTAGCCCAGATCGTTCTCCCCACTCCAAATTCAAATACAGGTAATAATTCACGAATATCCAACTCAGATAAAGAGCCAAGAAGAATAAGGAGATTAAGAGATAAGATAGAAAAAACACCTACAAGAGCCATTCTAGCAATAACTTCAATGCCATAATGAATTGCATATACACCTAATATGAACGGAACAACCACAACTAACAGAATAGGGGCATCTGGTAAAAAGAAATCTTTAATATGATAAACAAAAGTAGCCATAATGGTCCCAAATGCACCTAAAAAAAATATAAACACTAATAAACAAACCATTTTACCAAATATTTTCCCAGCAAGTATTTCACTATGTTGAAATACATCATGGTTTGGAAGTCTCCTTATTATTAAAACCAACAAATAAATCATTAAGATTCCCTGAAAGGTAGAAAAAATGGTTGATATCCAGATGTCATTCCCAACTTCACGTGCCATAGATCCTTGAGTAAGCCCTATGGCCTTAGCATAGACCATATTAATAAGTAAAGCCATAAACATGCCATTTGTTATTTGAACCTTCATTGCATACCCTTTCAACCACCAGACTTAGTAGGTTTATATAATATAGATGAATCATTTATCGTAACGTTAGCATTAACCTCGACAAGTGTAGAAGGAAATACATCTTCCCAATTTCCTATTTCTCTTGACTCTGATGGGTACCTATTCTGAAAGACTTTTCCCAATTCAAGAAAATCAGATTTATATTCTTCTTGTGCCTTTTTTACGACTAATTCAATCTCCTCTTTTAGCTTCTCCTCCATCTCTTTTTCTATTTTTTTCACATCTTTCTTATCACTTAATGTAAAAGGACAGCCGGCCTCAACCACACTCCCATACACAACTAATGATGTTGCAAAAGCAGGAGTTCCATCTCTAATAGAAGGTTCAACATGAAAAGATTGATTTTTAATTTCAATACTCATTTTTTTCTCAGCATCACCTGGACAACTTAATACAACGACACCTGATTCAACATGTTCGATAAAAGGCAATAATCCTCGAACCTCCTCTGGTTTTAATATCCCGACAAGTTTATCTTTTCGAAACACTCCAGCACCTGCAAGATCTACTTGTTCATATGCTCCTGCTTGCCCTGGTTTTTTATTTGAAACTCCTCGTTTTATTAACTGAACTCTAGCTAAAACGGGTTGTGAGGTATCACTTAAATAAGCGGATTGCAAATCAAGCATTTGTGTAGAAGGAGATTTTGCTGATATTGTAGTATATCTAAATAACTTATCTACGGCCTCCCCTGGAATAACCTCCAAACCTGTAAGTGTGGATACAACCTCACTAGCACTGTCCGGAGTCACTAGCACCCACGTTCGCATTCTCAACTGTTGATTTCTCGAAAAAAAGTCAATAATATCAGCAATGCCTTCTCGAGCTAAGTCTTCATTAATAACAATTGCATAGTTATGTGCCCAAAAAACACGCCGAGAGGAAAATGTCGCTAAATTTCGAATAGCCTCAAATATCGTATCACCTTCAGCTGTCGCAGACCAAATAGGATCTCCCGTTTGTCCAGCCGGAGCACCCGTTTGACCTCTTGCATCCGCAGGTCTAACAATTTGTGTTGTAACTTTAATAGCCCCATTTTCTCCTTTATCAAGACCCACAGCCATCACAAGTGCAAGGTCATCAATTTCAACTTTCCCTACACAACCGGTCATCATAAAGGAAAAAATACAAGCTAGCAATAAGAATTTAGGGTACACTTTCCCCCCCTCCTCACGATACTGATAAAGTGCTTAGTATTTAGTTATTAGAGGAATTATCTTGATCAGAAGAATTTGCTGATGTACCTCCTGCTCTCGGTGGTGAAGGTCGTTGATTCTCTCCAACTCTATCCTCAACACCTTCAGCAAGCTGTGGCTGCCTCTCCATCTTCCACCAAGGCATACGAACTAGAGAATCCTTTTGATCTGAAGGAACAAATGGTGTTGCTGGAGCAAGATAGGGTTCTCCAAAAGACCGAATCGTTAATGCATGGATAGCTAATAGGGAAAACATCGTTGCAAATCCTAATAACCCTAACGTTCCAGATGCTATTAAAAGTGGGAAACGAATAAGTCGGATTGAAAATGATCCAGCATAGTTGGGAATGGCAAAGGATGATATTCCAGTAACAGCAACAATAATAACCATAAACGGAGAAACCACTCCGGCTTGTACAGCCGCCTGACCAATAATTAATGATCCCACAATACTTACTGCTTGGCCTACCGGTT
The DNA here is from genome assembly GCA_041640535.1 of Bacillaceae bacterium. GTDB lineage: Bacteria > Bacillota > Bacilli > Bacillales > Bacillaceae_L > Litchfieldia. The sequence goes on along the minus strand of JBEQAC010000021.1, from coordinate 12,370 downwards.
TAGGCATACGAAGTCCTGCCTCTCTCATTAGTTCAAATGAAAACTCCATAAGTAAGGCTTCAATTAAAACTGGAAAAGGGACAACCTCTCGCCCAGATGCAATCGTTAATGCTAGTGCTGTCGGGATCATTTCTTGGTGAAAACTAACGAGCATAACATAGATTGATGACAATGTTAAGCTAATAACAAAAGCAATATAGCGCACGATTCGAAAGAAAGTTCCAGACATATACTTTGTGTAGTAATCATCACTCGCTTGTAAGAACTGCCAAAAGTAGGTAGGAACAATTAGAACAAAAGGAGAATTATCAACAAAAACGGCTACCCTTCCTTCCAAAATTGAAGATGCTACTTTATCTGGTCGTTCTGTACTAAGCACAGTTGTAAATGGAGAATATGGCGCATCCATGATTAACTCTTCTATATACCCACTATCGATTATGCCATCAATCTCAATATGATTAAGACGTTTTTTTACTTCTTCTACTAACCCTTCTTTTACAGTTCCATCCAAATAAGCAATATTAATGTCAGTTTTAGATTTTTTGCCGACTTTCATCGCTTCAATTTTGAATAAAGGATCTCTAATTCTTCTTCTTACTAACGCTGTATTCGTTCGTAAACTTTCATTAAATCCATCGCGTGGACCCCGAACTACTTGCTCAGTTGCAGGGTCTTCAATTGACCTCTCATTCCATCCTCTTGTAGAAGCAAGAAAAACCTTATCAGTGCAATCTAGTATAAAAATAGAATCCCCACTTAACACTCCTTCAATTGCAAATTCAACCTTTGTTAAAAGTTTAATATTATGTTTAGAAAGTATCTCACTTTTGACTTTGTCTGCGAGATTTATATCTAAATTAACACTTGGAACAGTTGCTAATAGTTCTTTTCCTCGATAAATAAGTAAATCGAGGATTTCATTAACTTCCAAAGTGTTTACTAGCCCCTCCGTATAGATACAGATACCTTTAATTTCATTTATTTTTTCATGAAATACAAACTCTCTAAAAACAATATCATCACAATTACTTAATATCTCCTTTAACAACAGCACATTATCAGTAAGGCTAGGTTTGAATTCATGGTTTAATTTCTGATCCATAGATTCTTTCATCACACAATTCCTTTCACTTCCATTACTACCTTATGTTCCCTAGAAAAAGATAAATTATCCGCAATATGAATCGATCAAATTAGTAAGGGAAAGATATAAGTTCTAAGAGGTGATTAATAATGGATATATACCACACATGGATCTATGTAAATATTCTCAATCAAGAGTGGTTTATATGGACAATAATTACCATGGTTTTTCTGTTAAACTTTCTGGCACCTATTCACATATGGTTAGTGATGAATAGTAAGTCTATGCCATTTCTAAAAAAGAAAAAAAATCGAAATAAAAAAGCCGACATATAAAAGCATTATATATGACGGGTGAATTATGCTAGTGCTATACTTATTTAGGTAATCGAAATTCATTTACATAGGAGGATCAACATGAATACTGCTCTTTTTTCACCTTATACAATTAAAAATGTAACGATAAAAAACCGCATTGTGATGTCGCCCATGTGCATGTACTCAAGTCATAATGAAGATGGACAACTAGAAGACTTTCATTATACTCATTATGTGAGTAGAGCGGTTGGGCAAGTCGGATTAATCATGGTAGAAGCAACTGCCGTGACACCTCAGGGAAGAATCTCAGCGAGAGATCTTGGAATTTGGAGTGATGAGCATATTCCAGGGTTTGCTAAGCTAGTCAATCAATTAAAACAATATGGTGCAACAACCTCCATTCAGCTTGCCCATGCAGGACGTAAGGCAACAGTTGATGGTGAAATCATTGCTCCATCTGCACTTGCATTCGATGATAAGATGAAACAACCAAAAGAAATGACAGTTGAAGAAATTAAAGAAACTGTGAAGGCGTTTGGCGAAGGAGCGAGACGTGCAAAGGAAGCTGGATTCGATATCATTGAAATTCATGGTGCCCATGGCTATTTAATTAATGAATTTTTATCTCCGCTCGCGAATAGACGAACCGATGAATACGGTGGAAGCTTTGAGAATCGTTATCGCTTTTTACAAGAAATCATTGAAGCGGTAAAAGAAGTATGGGACGGACCACTATTTGTTCGTGTCTCGGCAAATGATTATCATCAAGAGGGACTTGGTCCTGACGATTATGTGGAGTATGCGAAGCTGATGAAGGAGCAAGGAGTCGATCTTATCGATGTAAGCTCTGGTGCCGTAGTACCTGCCCCTATTTCACCATATCCGGGATATCAAGTAGGATTTTCCGAAAAAATACGCCACGGGGCTGATATTGCAACAGGCGCAGTCGGGCTAATTACAAATGGCTTACAAGCAGAAGAAATTCTTAGAAATGAAAGAGCGGACCTAATCTTTCTTGCTCGTGAGCTCTTAAGAGATCCTTATTGGCCAAGAACGGCTGCAGAGCAACTAGGTGTAAAGATTGAAAGTCCAAACCAATATGACAGAGGTTGGTAAAAGGAAAAGCGTAAGTGCCCGTTTAGCGACGTATGAACTGGACCGCTCCGCATGAGATAAAGGAAACACGAAGAGCGTTAGCGATTCGATGTTGACTTATCGTAAGGAGGAGAGGGAAGTTCACTAGTCGCTGGGCGCTGAAGCTAGACACCAAAACTAAGTTCAAATTTTAAACTTTTTATACAATAGAAAATAAGAGGGACTGATAATGTGTATCAGTCCCATTTTTAGCAATAATAACGAAAAAAAGGTGGAGGCACAAATGAGAAAGGACAATATCACCACTTTAATAAGCAAAGAAATGCAACAGAAAATTGATCTGACGATTAAGGGTTTACAATTCACCAAAAACTTCCGATCATCTTCAGCAGAAGAATGGTACATTTTCCTCGACCATTATCAAGATCCTCGAACAGGAGGAGCAGCTGGAAAAGTGATCATACATTATGACTTATACGGAAATCGTGATGTATTTATTAACACAACGATTATATTCGATGATCCTAAACTCTTTGATAAAACCGAACAATCCCTTGTTTACGCATTATGTGATGAAATCATCAATCGACTAGTCGGTTATGCAGATACACTACTATCTGTTCATTCTGGTGAAAACTCCTATGATGCCGAGTATGTAGGAAAAAACTAGTCTAATAAAAAGCCTTGCTTCTGTACAAATTCTTTCATATACGTTCGTTTAGGAGTGATGAGACTATTTGTCATCTGCTCTGTCCATGTATCCTTTCTCTTCCCTTTTGTTCGTTCATCATAATAAGCCGAAATCTCTTCATTATATTGAAGAAGTTCATGCTTATATTGGTCCAAGTCTTCTTGATAACCGTCCTCATGGTAAATATGATCAAATGGAAGTCTCGGCTTCTTATCCGGATTTTGTGCAGGAAATCCTACAGCAATTCCAAACAACGGAAGAACCTTCGTTGGAATGTTAAGAAGCTTTCGTACTTCTTCTAAATTATTTCGGATTCCCCCAATATAACATGCCCCTAACCCTAGAGACTCCGCTGCAAGAACTCCATTCTGTGCAGCAAGAGCTGCATCGATAATCGCTACCATAAATTTTTCTGTACTTTCTAAAGATTGGGCCACATTTTTGTTTTCCATTTCTGCTGCAACTTCATGACGATATAAATCTGCACAAAATACAAAAAAATGGCCATTGTGCTCCACATAAGACTGATTTCCAGCTAGTTCAGCTAATTTTTTCTTTTTCTCCTTATCCTTTACCCCAATAATCGTATAAGCTTGTACAAAACTAGAAGTTGAAGCACTTTGTGCACTTTCTACAATCAAACGGATTTGTTCCTTTGATAATGGCTTATCTTCAAACTTTCGAATAGAACGATGATCTAAGATTGTTTCAATCACTTGATTCATAATTTTCCTCCTAAAAGATTCTATATATCCTTTATAACAAATTGAGCTATTAAAAACATCTGATTAACCTCACACCCCTCATTTGAATATATATATTTTAATAAATGGCTGTTTCCGTAAACTTTGTTGCTATTTAACCTAAGGTATGTTGATTTGCACTCCAGGTGTGTGCTTTCCGCGGGGCAGGTGATGAGCCTCCTCGTGCCTGCGGGGTCTCACCCTTCCTGCAGATCCCACAGGAGTCACACATATCCGTTCCAATCAACCTACCCCATCTAATTCGTTTTAAAAACAACAATCTTTTAGAAAACAGCCTATTAAATTGAGGTGTCAAAGGGAGAGAACGAGTGTGACTATTCGAAAGGCGACTTATGAGGAAATAAGAGTAATAAAAAGCTACGCAGATATTGTTAGAGATGAGGCATCAATGGGGTATTTAAAAAATAGTCCACACGCAGCTGAAGAATTACAAAACTTTAATGATTACATCGTATCTGTTGAAAAGGGAGTATTACAAGGCTGGGTATTAGTTGGTGAAACCTTTGATTATTACACCAGCCAAACAACAGGAATGATTTTAGAGCTTTATGTGTTTAAAGAATTTCGAAATAGAGGCCTAGGAAAGGTGCTAATAAAATCAGCTTTAGGTTATTTTAAGCAAATCGGATTAAAACGGGTCCATTTAAATGTATTTGCTGGAAATCATGCGAAACTGCTTTATGAGAAACTGGGCTTTAAAGATGTTTCAACGGTGATGGAAATCAATTTAAAGTAAAAAAGGGGATCTGATATAAATGCAGTGGTCCCCTCCCCCAACTGTTCGAGATCATCGTGGAATCTCGTACGTAAAAAAATCATTTGCGAGTAAAGTATTGGAGAAAACTTTCTTTGCTTCAAGCTTTAATTGATCTAAATCAGCTTCTTGATAACGTGAACTTATATGAGTTAACAATAATGTTTTAACATTTGCTAAAGTAGCAATCCTTGCTGCTTGTTCAGTCGTAGAATGGAAGTATTCATATGCTAGATCTTTTTCATCGGCACTAAACGTAGCTTCATGAATCAACACATCTGCATTCGTTGCTAAAGAAATACTTGATTCACAGTATCTGGTATCACCTAGGATCGTAACGACTCGTCCTTTTTGACTTGGCCCAATAAAATCCTTTCCATCAATGACGGTTCCATCTTCGAGAGTGACATTCTCCCCACTCTTAATTTTCGAGTAAATCGGTCCTGGTTTCACGCCAATCTTCATGAGGTCTTGAACTAATAATGTGCCTGGTAGGTCTTTTTCAACCACCCGATATCCAAAGGAAGGAATTCCATGCTCAAGTCTTTTTACACTTACTTTAAACTGCTCATCCTCAAAAATAATGCCTTCTTCAATTTCTACAATCTGCAATTCATACCTTAAATGTGTTTTACTAACTCTTAATGAAGTTTCAATATATTCTTTTATCCCGGCAGGTCCATAAACCGTTAAAGGAGTTTCTCCGCCTTGAAATGAACGACTTCCTAGTAACCCTGGTAATCCAAAAAGATGATCACCATGTAAATGTGTGATAAAGATTTTTTCAATCCGCCTAGGTTTAATAGAAGTATGAAGGATTTGGTGCTGTGTCGCTTCACCGCAGTCGAATAACCAGGTTGCACCACGTTCTGCTACTAATTGCAAAGCAACTGATGAAACATTTCGCTCTTTTGCCGGTACGCCCGCTCCTGTTCCTAAAAAAATAACTTCCACCGCATTCTCAACTCCTTATATTGAATAGGTCATTTCTCTATGTAAAATACAAACGAATGTAAATTAAACGGATATAGTTTTCCTTAGGTGTAACACTAAGAAAGGTATAACATTTTGATCAATTTTGTTCTTATTTTACCTTATGAGGTTATAATTGTAAAAATAGAGGTAAATTTATTTCGCAAGTCGAATAAAACAGACGATTACTTCGCCTAATTTTTGGAATATTATAATAAACATAAAAAATTTTCAAAAAAATCAAAGTAAATGTTTGATTTACTATCAATAAAAGACTAAAATTAATTATTCATATAGAAATTATAATGAATAAGCATTAGTTAAAGTGAGGGTACAAATACGTGGATACATTTTCAAAACCTAAGACTATTATCGTTATTTTTGGGGCTACTGGTGACTTAGCCAAGCGGAAGCTATTTCCTTCCATCTACCGACTATTTAACAAAGAGCATATTTCAGAAGATTTCGCGGTTGTTGGTGTTGCAAGAAGAAAGCTTACAACAGAGGAATTCCGAAACAATGTCGTCGATTCTGTAACGGAAGTTGTTAAAAATTCTCAGAATGTTGAGGAATTTTCGAGTCACTTCTACTACCATCCTTTTGATGTAACAGATACAGCATCTTATCAAGAGCTTAACAATCTATTAAGTAAGCTTGATACTACATATAACACAGAAGGAAATCGAATCTTTTATTTAGCGATGGCACCTGAATTCTTTGGTACGATTGCAGAACATTTGAAACAAGAAGGACTAACTAGTACAAAAGGATATAGTCGACTAGTGATTGAAAAACCTTTTGGTCATAATTTGCCTTCTGCTAATCAATTAAATGATCAAATTCGTAAAGCCTTTAATGAAGACCAAATTTACCGCATTGATCACTACCTAGGAAAAGAAATGGTTCAAAATATCGAGGTCATTCGTTTTGCGAACGCAATTTTCGAACCATTATGGAATAATCGCTTTATTTCAAATATCCAAATTACGTCTAGTGAAGTACTTGGAGTTGAAGATCGTGGTGGCTATTACGAAAAATCAGGGGCGTTAAAGGATATGGTACAAAACCATATGCTTCAAATGGTCGCGTTGTTAGCAATGGAACCACCAATTAAATTAACAACAGAAGAAATTAGAAGTGAAAAAATAAAGGTGTTACGCGCACTTCGTCCAGTGACTGAATCAAATCTAGATGAGTATTTTGTCCGAGGTCAATATGGACCAGGAACAATTAATGATACGAAGGTAAATGGTTATCGTGAAGAGAATAATGTAAATCCAAATTCAATAACTGAAACCTATGTTGCTGGTAAATTGATGATTGATAATTTTAGATGGTCTGGAGTTCCTTTTTATATCCGAACTGGTAAAAAAATGGCAACAAAATCAACTAAGATTGTTGTTCAATTCAAAGATATCCCAATGAACCTGTATTACAAAAAGGGAATTAATGAGCAAATCCAGCATCCGAACCTTCTTGTTATTCACATTCAGCCAGAAGAAGGAATTACGCTGCACCTTAATGTAAAAAAATCAGGTCAGGAAACCGAAACTCTTCCAGTGGGTCTGGATTTTAGTAACCACTCTATTAATGGGATGAACACTCCAGAAGCCTATGAGAAGCTTATTTACGATTGTATTCGTGGTGATGCTACAAACTTTACCCATTGGGATGAAGTAGCCCTTTCTTGGAGCTTTGTTGACCCAATTTCAGAGGCATGGGGAAGTCAGATTACAACTGAATTTCCAAACTATCCTGCGGGTTCAATGGGACCAAAAGCAGCCGACGATTTACTCGCAAAAAATGGCGATCACTGGTGGCCTTTATCAGAGTTTGAGAAATAAAAAACAAAGGTGATGACCATGAAGATCTATGATGTATCGACAACGATCCAAACTGGAATGGGAGTGTATGAAAACGATCCCGAAAAACAGCCCATCCTTTCAACGGTCACAAATGGATATATTACAGAAACACGATTAGATTTAAATGTGCATACTGGGACCCATATTGATTCACCTTTACACATGGTAGTTGACGGTCAATCGTTTGAAACGATTGACCTCAACAAACTACTAGGTCCTAGTAAAGTGCTTGACCTTACACATATTCAAGAGAAGATTGGAAAAGATGATTTAGATCATTTCGATATTCAAAAAGATGATTTTATCATTTTTAAAACAAAGAATTCATTTGTGGAAGGATTTCAATTTGACTTTGTTTACTTAGCAGAGGATGGTGCAGACTATCTTGTTGAAAAAGGCATACGAGGAGTAGCGACAGATGCCCTTGGAATTGAACGAAGTCAAGAAGGTCACCCTACACATAAAACCTTGTTTTCGAATGATATCATCATTGTTGAAGGTCTCCGATTAAAGGAAGTACCTCCTGGAGAATATTTTATGGTTGCAGCTCCACTAAAAGTGACTGGAATAGAAGCTTCTCCTGCACGGGTTTTATTACTAGAAGGTATGTTATAAATAGTTTTAAGAAGGTGAGATAGGATTTGGGATTTCACCTTCTTTTTTTGTGTTTAAGGGCAAACAATTATTACCTGTTTTAACCTTTGTGGGTGATTCATAAGAGTCAGAACAACATCTGATTCCCACAATCCTCTTCTTTTCTCCAAATCGGGAATCAGATCGTTATCTGGTTCCCACAATCCTCTTATGTCCTCCATATCGGGAATCAGATTGTTATCTGGTTCCCATAATTCTCTTATTTTCTCCTTATCGGGAATCAGATCGTTATCTGATTCCCATAATTCTCTACTACTTCTCCTTATTGGTAATCAGATCGCCACCAACAAAAAAACTGCCCCCAATGATTTCTGAACCACTGGGGGCAGTCTTAATCTATAATATTATTTTTCCATCCATTCAGTATGGAATACGCCTTCTTTATCAATACGTTGGTACGTATGTGCACCGAAGTAATCTCTTTGAGCTTGCAAGAGATTAGCAGGTAATGTTTCAGTACGGTAGCTATCGTAGTATGCTAATGCACTTGAGAAGCATGGTACTGGAATACCATTTGTAATCGCAACAGAAAGAATTTCACGTAAAGCTCCTTGATAGCTTTCTACAATCTCCTTGAAGTATGGATCAAGTAAAAGATTAGAAAGGTTCGCTTCACGGTCATATGCATCCTTAATCTTTTGTAGGAATGCAGCACGAATGATACATCCACCTCTAAAGATCATCGCAATCTCACCATAGCTTAAATTCCAGTTATATTCCTCAGAAGCTGCTTTCATTTGAGCAAAGCCTTGAGCATATGAACAAATTTTACTCATGTAAAGAGCTTTACGAACAGCTTCAATTAGAGCTTCCTTATCACCCTCATATGACTTAGCAGATGGACCACTTAAGATTTGGCTTGCTTTCACACGCTCTTCCTTCATTGCAGAAATAAAACGAGCAAATACTGATTCCGTAATGATTGGAAGTGGTACACCTAAGTCTAATGAGCTTTGGCTTGTCCATTTTCCAGTTCCTTTTTGACCAGCTGTATCTAAAATAACATCAACAAGTGGCTTACCTGTTTCTTCATCCATTTTCGTGAAGATATCTGCTGTAATTTCAATTAGATAGCTGTCAAGCTCTCCTTTATTCCAATCAGCAAAAATTTCATGTAATTCACCAGCAGTTAGACCAAGAACTTGCTTTAACAAGAAGTAAGCTTCTGAAATTAACTGCATGTCTCCGTATTCGATCCCATTATGAACCATTTTTACATAATGGCCTGCACCGTCTGGACCGATGTATGTGCAGCATGGCTCTCCATCTACCTTAGCAGAGATATCCTTTAAGATTGGCTCTACTAAATCATATGCTTCTTTTTGACCACCAGGCATGATTGATGGGCCTTTAAGGGCTCCTTCTTCACCACCTGATACTCCTGTACCAATGAAATGGATTCCAGCTTCGCTTAGTTCTTTGTTGCGACGCTGAGTGTCCACAAAATATGTATTCCCACCATCAATTAAAATATCGCCTTTGTCAAGGTATGGTTTTAAAGCATCAATTGTTGCATCTGTTGCTGTACCAGCTTTTACCATTAACAAAATTTTTCTTGGAGTTTCAAGAGAGTTGACAAATTCTTCAACACTATATGTTCCAATTAGATTTTTTCCTTCTGCTTCCTGTAACACTTCTTCTGTTTTTGCAGATGAACGGTTATACACTGAAACAGAATATCCTCTACTTTCAATATTGAAAGCCAAGTTTTTTCCCATTACTGCTAATCCTACAACACCAATTTGCTGTTTCGCCATTATTCTACTTCCCTTCTTGCGCTCTTTTACTTTAAGCTAATAAATTATACTTTAGCAAATTTCTCTTCAACTGTCACCTATTTATCTTACTCTTTCTTATTAATATCACTCAAGAAATCCTTTTCAAAACTCGTTCCGTGAGTATTATCCCCATAATCCTGTTGTTCGTTACGCTTAAATCCCTTTTTTACAATATTTTCACCAAATTTAGCAACCAGTTGATCCACCACCTTTAGTAGGGGTTCTTTTCTCGCATCTTTTTCAAATGAAAATAAGTCAAGCTGTTTATAGGCTTCCCCTTTTTCAACTAAATCTTGTGCCGTTACACCGATTAATCGTACCGGCTCCTCATTCCAATGCTGTTTCCACAAATACAGAGAAGCTCTATAAATATCTTCATCGTTTTCAATCGGATTTCCTAGCTTTCTACTCCTTGTAATGGTTTTACGATTATAATAACGAATAGTAAGCTGGACATTGGTTGTCATCATGTCCTTTCGACGTATCCTATTTCCTACAGAACTTGAAAGTCGTTTCAATACTTCATAAAGCTCCTCCACATCGGTTGAATCATGTGGTAAAGTGGTTGAATTACCAATGCTTTTAAAATCAGAAATACTATCAGGATCCACTGGACGAGAGTCTTCTCCGTTTGCCCGTCTTTTTAACCGTTCCCCATTAATCCCCAGTAAAGTTTTAAGTTGCACATCATTTCCTTTGGCTAGATCTCCGATGGTAGTAATTCCAATCCCATTTAATTTTTCAGCCGTTTTACTACCAATTCCATGCATTTCACCGACTGGAAGCGGCCATAAAATTTCTTCAACATCACGTTTACGTAAAATTGTAATACCCAATGGTTTTTTCATATCAGAAGCCGTCTTTGCTAAAAACTTATTAGGAGCGATCCCGATACTACAAGGCAGCTTCAATTGGTGGAGAAGCCTTTTTTGAATATCTTTGGCAATTTCAAGTGGGGTACCTTGATCATAACACTCTGTAATATCCATGAATCCCTCATCAACTGACACTGGTTCGACTAGGGACGTATAGGTTCTGAGAAGCTCAAACATCGCAAGAGAAGCCTTCCGATACCGTTCAAAATTCGGTTTTCTTATCACGAGATTCGGACAAAGTCTTTTCGCTTCCCATAGTGGCATCGTCGTTTTAACGCCCATTCTTCGCGCTTCATAGCTACAAGTAATAATAATGCCTCTGCGCTCCTCCACATTTCCAGCAATTGCGAGTGGTTTCCCTTTTAAGGAAGAATCATATGCTACCTCAACCGACGCATAAAAACTATTCATATCAACATGTAGAATTACTCTGCCGTTCTTTGGATACATGTTTTTCATGAGTTTACACTTCCTGCAAAAAAATCTATTTATTTATTTTATCACAAACAAGTAGGGAACTCTCATTTAGGAAAAGAACTAAAACGCAAAGAAAACTTGGTTGGTGCCAAGTTTTCTTTAAATTGTCCAATTAACTAGCCACTTCCTCAATGATAGCAATAACCATTTCTGTCAACTTGACTAGCTCTTCAATTGGCATTCTTTCATTTGTTGTATGTATTTCTTCATATCCTACTGCAAGATTGACGGTTGGGATTCCATGACCAGCGATGACGTTTGCATCACTTCCACCACCACTTTGTTCTAATTTACTTTCTCTACCGATTTTTGCTGCAGCACGCTTTGCAATTTCAACAACATGGTCTCCATCTGAAAATTTAAAGCCAGGGTACATGACAGTTACTTCAACCTCAGCACGACCACCCATTTGGTTGGCTGTCTCTTCAAATGCTACCTTCATCTTTTGAACCTGAGCTTCCATTTTTTCAGGAACTAAAGACCTTGCCTCTGCAAGAATATCTACTCGATCACAAACAATATTCGTTTGTGTTCCTCCTTCAAAGCGCCCAATATTTGCAGTTGTTTCTTTATCGATACGACCCAACGGCATTTTTGAAATCGATTTTGCAGCAATCGTTATCGCTGAAACTCCTTTTTCAGGTGCCACACCAGCATGCGCTGTCTTTCCATAAATAATTGCTTTTACTTTCGCTTGAGTAGGAGCAGCCACAACGATATTTCCAACCTTACCATCACTGTCTAATGCAAACCCAAACTTTGCAGTTAGATGCTTTGGATCTAAAGCTTTTGCTCCAACTAAACCAGATTCCTCACCAACTGTAATAATAAATTGAATTTCACCATGAGGAATGTTGTTTTCCTTTAAAAGTCTAATTGCTTCAAACATAGCCGCTAAACCCGCTTTATCATCTGCACCTAAAATCGTGGTACCATCTGTAACCACATACCCATTCTCAATCGAAGGCTTGACTCCCTTCCCAGGGACAACAGTATCCATATGGGAAGTAAAATAAATCGGATCTACATTCTCTCCCGTTG
>JBEQAC010000020.1:0-25238 GCA_041640535.1 Bacillaceae bacterium | reverse complement strand
GAAAAAAACTAGAAATCTATAAAAAAACGCGTTGAATTTTTAGTTAATTTATAAAAAACACTAAAAAAATCTATAAAATATATTGACTCATATTTATAAATATTATAAAATTTTTATATAAAGTTACTAAACGCTAAGAAAACTTGCAGACTTATATTAAAAAGCAAGTTTTTAATTACAACAAAGAAAAAGCGCTTACAAAAACTAGGTGAAGTAATGAAAGGGTTTCATAGGGATTTGATCACTACTTATCCCTTTAATTTAAATAAAAAAAAGGAGAGTGGATATAAAAAAATTTAGTTAATCTTTTAATGGTATTTAAAACTAAAATGAGAAGACAAAGAGGGGGAGAGGGAAGAATGACAAAACGAGTTAAACTTAATTTGTTATTTATTTCAATGATATCTTTATTATTAATGCTAGCTGCATGTTCAGGTGGAGGGTCTTCAGAGAATACAAATTCAGATTCATCACCATCACAAGCATCTGAAGATGAAGCTGGTGCAGTAGACGAAGGGCAGAAGACATTAAAACTTTCGATGCCAGGTGGAAATCTGTTATTGTCATGGGTTGCTGATGAATTCATGAAAGAAAATCCTGATGTGAAAGTTGAGATCCAAGAGTATGATACGGAGTTTTATACACAAAATATTGTTCGATTATTAAATTCGAAAGACGATCGTCCTGATGTAGCATGGTATTGGACGACAGGATTTTATCCGGATATTGTTGATTCTGGAGCATTACTTGCTATTGATGATATGTTTGAATCGGAAGGTTGGAATGAAGCTCTTCATCAATCTACGATTGTGGGTGTAACTTCACCAGATGGAAAAAAATATGCTGTACCGATTGACTCAATCAGCAGCCCAATGATTTTTTATAATAAAAAGGCATTTAGAGAAGCTGGGGTTGAAGTACCTACAACATACGATGAATTGTTTGAAATTGGTCCTAAGTTAAGAGAGGCTGGTTATATTCCTTGGACATCTGGTTTAGCTGAGGCAAGTCAAGCCACTCAATTATTCGATATTAATCTTAGAAGACATGTTAGTGAAGAGCATTATACCCAATTTATGACTCATGAGACGTTAGATTTTACCCATCCTGATACAATTGAAATGTTTACTACAATTAGTCGTATGGCTAATGAATTAATGGAGCCAGGAGTCGCTGCACTAGGAGCAACTGAAGCACGTCAAATGTTTGCTCAAGGGAAAGCTGCTATGTATAGTGATGGATCTTGGCAAGCTGGGCCAAATGCCTTAGGTGGAGAAATTCCAGAAGATTTTGAACTTGGTGTATTCTTGTATCCTGAATTCAGAAGTGATGTGCAAAGAACAGCCGGTTTTTATGACCGTTCTGGGATAATGGCAGTAAATGGAACTGGGAATGAAGAGTTGGCAAAACAATTTATTTCCTTTCTTCTAAGCTATGATATCCAATCAAGAATTGGAGAAGCATCTTCATCCTTCCCAATTCGAGCTGATATTAATGTTGAAGAAATGGCGGATTTATATCCTGAAGTTGTTTTAGAAATGTATGAGTTAATGCAAAATGCAGGTACACATTCTCTTTACAATGCAACTTGGTATGGGGAATATCGTTCAAATGCAACCCAGCTTATTCAAGGTCTTGTTATGGGGAGTTTAACACCGGAAAAGATGGGTGAACAATTTACAAAAATGGTAGAAGAAGTACAGGCGTTTAGAGAAGAGTAATATAAAGATATTTATGTAATTACATAGAGCGCCGTTATGCTTATCTGTTTAACGGGGCTCTTTCTATATAAGGAGTGAGGATATAATGGATGCAGAAATAAATTCAAAGGTGGTATTTACAGCAGACCGAAAGGTACCACTACTTGTGAGAGTAAGAAAAAATAAAGCTGCTTACTTTTTCATACTACCAACAATATTGCTATTAACTGTTTTTATGATTTTGCCCCTTATTTACTCGGTGGTAATGAGTTTTTATAGGTGGGACGGTTTCTCTGATCCCCAGTTTCAAGGCCTATCAAATTATTTACGACTGTTAAACCATGACAATTTTTGGTTGGCATTAAAGAATAATAGTATTTTCATGGTGTTGTTTACTACATTTACAATAGTGATTGGTTTTTTGTTTGCTGTTGCCATTTCGAGAAAAGTAGCGGGATGGCAAATATATAAGTTTGTATTTTTTATACCTGTTATATTAGTTACAGCAGTTATTGCGGCTTTATGGGCTAAAATCTATGAACCTAGTTATGGATTATTAAATTCCTTTCTGGGAGTTATAGGTTTAGAGTCTTTACAACAACTTTGGCTTGGAAATCCAGACATCACTCTTTATTCGATTATTTTTGTAGCAATATGGCAAATAAGTGGTTGGTGTATGCTGTTGTTTTTGGCAGCGATCGAAGGAATAGAAGAAGAAATACATGATGCAGCTACAATAGACGGCGTAAGTCCATTTCAAAGAATTATCCATATTATTATGCCGATGGTTAAAAATATGACTTTCATATTAATAATGCTTCAAATCATAGCTTCTGTAAAAACATTTGATTTGATTTATGTAATGACTGGTGGAGGTCCATTCTATGCATCGGAAGTATTAGGTACGATTTTATATAGAGAAGCATTTGAAAATCAACGTTTCGGCTACGCTTCTGCAATATCTGTAGTAATGACCATAATTATTGCCCTCATCACAATCATTTATTTAAGGTTTACACAAATATCAAATCAAAAAAAGTAGGTGAACACATTGTCAGAAAATAGGATTGTAAAGCTAATTATTCATTTACTGTTATTATTATGTGCAATTTCTGTAGTATATCCACTTTTATTTATGTTTATGACTTCTTTAAAAACCCATCAAAACATTATATTAGATCCCTTTTCTTTTCCGTGGGAACCTTACTTTGAGAATTATATAAGGGCTTGGGTTGATACTTCGTTAGGTCTGAACTTCTTAAATAGTATCATTGTTACAGTTGGTACATTGGTTGTTTTATTATTTATTGTGTTAATGGGTGGCTTTGCGTTATCTAGATTTCCGTTTCCAGGGAATAAAATAATCTTTATTACGTTGATCGTGCTAATTGCTATACCTGTACACTCTCTATTAGTGCCTATCTACTATTTTATGGATATGCTTAACTTAAGAAATAGTTTATTCGGTATCATCTTGCTGTATACTGCAATAGGTCTTCCGTTTAGTTTAATCATCATGCGCGCATTTTTTGATCAAACACCAAGATCAATCGATGAAGCTGCTAAGATAGATGGATGTAATTCATGGCAAATTTTTTGGCATGTGGCTATTCCGATGGCAAAAGTACCAATTGCCACATTGGCAATTATTAATGTAATAAATATTTGGAGTGAATATTTATTTGCATCTGTTTTGTTGGTTCAGCCTGCTTCAAGGACTCTTCCTGTAGCAATTGCTGTTTTACAAAGTGGTGAGCAGGGAACAGATACTGGAATTTTATTTGCCGGTCTAAGTATTGTAACACTACCAATGTTAATTCTATACGCACTATTCTCTAAACAAATAACAAAAGGTGTAGCTGCAGGTGCAGTTAAATAGTAGAAACTAAATGATAGGTAGATCGTCTGGAGCTCCACACCATTTTCCTAACGTATTATGTGGAGTTGAAGAAAAACTAAACCCTAGGGAAACCGATTAACACAAATTAGAACATGACCGTTTAGTTTGCTTGAAGGCGCTTAAGTATGGAAAGGGGGGCTGGGATAAGAATTTAACCAATTGTGTAATCGGCTTAGCTATCAAGGAAGATGGACCGTGCCCATGAATAGCGCTTCAAATACAAATTCTCAAAACAAAGTCTATTATCTATATCTTGGAAAGGAGTTAATGAGATTGAATTATAATTATCAAGTACCAGAACATAAAAAACTGAGATTAATCATTAATACTGATGCAAAAAATGAAGCGGATGATCAATTTGCTATTGTACACGCGTTACTTACGCCAAAGTTTTACATAAAAGGTATAATTGCAGCTCATTTTGGTGAAAGAAAAAGTGACCGTTCAATGGAAGATAGTTATGAAGAAATAGAAAAGCTGTTAGGACTAATGGATCTCCAGTCTGAGGTAAATGTATTGCAGGGTGCGCCTAAAGCGATGCCTGATGAAGAAACCCCGGTGTTGTCAGAAGGAGCACAATTAATTATTGACGAAGCGATGAAAGATGACTCTACACCGCTTTATGTTATTTTCTTAGGACCAATAACTGACTTGGCTTCCGCTTATCTAAAAGAGCCTAAAATTGCTGATAGATTAACAGCGATTTGGATTGGTGGCGGTGTTTATCCAGAAGGTGGTAGAGAATTCAATCTGTCAAACGATATACCTGCTGCAAATGTCATTTTTAAATCAACTATTCCTCTATGGCAAGTGCCAAAAAATGTTTATCAAATGGTAAAAGTAGGTATAACTGAATTAGAACACAGAGTCAGATCATATGGAGAAATTGGGAATTATTTATTTGAACAGCTAGCAGAATACAATAATAGCCCTTACTGGACAAATCCGTGGGCAGATAGTTGGTGCCTGGGTGATTCACCAGCTGTATCACTCCTTATTGATGAACATCCATTCCATTACGAGGAAAAAGAAGCTCCATTAGTTACTGATGATATGTATTATGTACTTGGAGCAAGTAAGAGTAGTAGAAAAATTAGAGTCTATAACTATATTGATTCACGTTTTACTTTAGAAGATATGTATGCAAAGATAGCGCTAAACTATCCAGAAAAAAGTAAAACTTTAAGAACGAAAGAGGTGGTTAGTAGTGAAAACTAATTATAGTGTTCCAGAACATAAAAAACTTAGATTAATTATTAATACAGATGCTAAAAACGAAGCGGATGATCAATATGCAATCGTTCATGCTTTGCTTACTCCTAAATTTGATATAAGAGGGATCATTGCAGCCCATTTTGGTAAACTTCGTTTTGGAACTGTTCCTGTAGATGACTCAATGGAACAAAGTTATGATGAGATTATTAAAGTATTACGTCTAATGGATTTAGAAGGAAAAGTTACTGTTAAAAAAGGTGCTGTGGGAGCATTAGTAGATGAATCTACTCCTCAAGTATCAGATGGAGCTAGATTAATTGTAGGAGAAGCTTTAAAAGCTGATGAACAAAATCCGCTTTTTGTCATCTTTCTAGGGCCTATAACGGATTTAGCAGCTGCTTATCTAATGGAACCAAGTATTGAAGATAAGGTTACTGCGGTATGGATTGGCGGTGGGAAGTATCCAGAGGGTGGAAGAGAATTTAATTTAATGAATGACATTAACGCAGCTAATGTTATTATGAAGTCAAATATTAAGCTATGGCAAGTTCCTGTCAATGCTTATCGATTAATAAGGGCTAGTATTGCTGAATTAGAACAAAAAGTTAGACCACATGGTGAACTTGGGAAGTATCTATTTGAGCAGTTAGCAGAACTTAATAATGATCCAGCTTGGCCACTACCATTTGGTGAAGCTTGGTGCTTAGGAGATTCACCTGCAATATCTCTACTTATTGATGACCATAATAATCAGTATAGAGAACTTCCGGCACCGCGCATTACGAAGGATATGAGATATGTCCACTATCAAAAGGAAAGAAAAATAAGAGTCTATGATTACGTAGATCCTCGTTTTACTTTGGATGATATGTTTGCAAAAATTGCAGTAAACTTTCCAGTAGAAAAGGAAAGAGTTAAATCATAAGTAACCTATTTTAGGTTAAAATCTTAAAACAATATTGCAAGATTAGTACTCCAAAAGAAGCAGCAGAATTTATACAAAAAGCAGCAGAAGAGATTAAATAGGAATTTATTATAAAAAAGAAAAAAGGAACAATCACACTGCTTGTTGATGTTCCTTTTTCTATGAATCTTCTATATAGGAGGAGAAATGATGGAAAACTATAAGAATCGTGTTGAGTGTTGGGATCGTTTTGAAGTGGAATTGGATGGTCCAGACAATGGAAATCCATTTGTTGACATTAATTTAAGTGCCACATTTAGTATTGGTAATAGAGAAGTTACGGCAGATGGATTTTATGATGGAAATGGGAAATATAAGATTCGACTCATGCCTGATAAAGAAGGAGAATGGAAGTTTACTACTTGTAGTAATTATACTTCACTAGATGGAATAACCGGTTCATTTACTTGTACGCCTCCTAATGAACATAATCATGGACCTGTTCAGGTAACCGATCAAACCCATTTTCAACATGCGGATGGCACTCCTTTTTACCCATTTGGAACAACGGCATATGTATGGAATCATCAAGGAGAAGACCTAGAACAACAGACATTAGAATCATTAAAAAATGCACCATTTAATAAAATTCGGATGTGTGTATTTCCAAAGCATTATGATTATAACTTACATGAACCAGTTGATTTTGCTTTTGTTGGTTCAAAGGAGGAAGGCTTTGACTATACACAATTTAACCCTAGCTTCTTCCACAGACTAGAAAAACAGATTGATGATTTACGGAATCTGGGGATTGAAGCTGATTTAATTATTTTCCATCCATATGATCGATGGGGATTTTCAGATATGGGGAAAGAAGCGGATGATCGCTATTTAACCTATCTAGTAGCACGTTTAGCCTCTTTCCGTAATATCTGGTGGTCATTTGCAAATGAGTTTGATTTAATGAAGAGCAAAAAGATGAATGACTGGGACCGTTTCTTTAAACTTGTACAGGAAAAAGATCCAGCACAGCATTTAAGATCCATTCATAATTGGCAACACCCAACCATACATTATCGTAATAATAACCATTGGTATGATCATAATAAGCCATGGGTCACACATGCTAGTATCCAGCATCCTGATATGTTCTTTATTAAAGAATGGCGTGAAACGTTCCGAAAACCGATTATTAATGATGAATGTCGTTATGAAGGGAACATAAACCATGGATGGGGAAATATTACAGCCGAAAAAATGGTGGAACTATTTTGGGCAGGTGTATGTAGCGGTGGATACGTGACACATGGGGAAACATATATGCATCCAGAAGGAATTATCTGGTGGTCCCATGGTGGGAAGCTGCATGGAGAAAGTCCGGAAAGGATTGCATTTTTACGAAAGATCTTAGAAGAAGGTCCTGCAAAAAGATTGACACCTATCGATTTTAGTTGGGATGTTTCTGCAGGAATCATAGATGATGAATATATCCTAGCTTATTTCGGACAAAGTAGGCCTTCATTTAAAATGTTACCTCTTCCAGAGGGGAATTCTTATAAAATCGATTTAATCGATACTTGGGAAATGACAGTAACACCATTAGAAGGAACGTATGAACACAAAAGTAAAATTAATCTTCCTGGAAAACCATATATGGCACTTCGAATACTCAAACTTTAAAGTACATTATAAAAATGAATTTCTAAAATAAATTTCTAGGAACAATGGCATTAAGCACATCGCGCTTAATGCCATTGTTCGTTCTTTTGGGAGTTTATTTATTTTGTATTTTCCATTTCAGTTCTCATTTTTAGTTTTTACCTCGACCATGTTCCCTATGTAATAGAATTTCTATCTGATCAGCATGATCCTTTATACCATTTAAAAACGGATATTGAGCTCGATTTGAAATACCTTGAGGTGGTTATCCCCTATCTTCATCAATTATGGGGGGATCGGTTTATATGGAAACGGTGATTGAGAATAAGAATGCTGTGTTTACGTATGACGGGAAGTCGGTGCATCGGAAATAGATTTGGAATGTGAAAGAGCCGCTGAAAAGATTAGTGGTTTTATATATTCAATTGCACAGGTAATATATTACTGAGACGAGAATTTGTAAGTGAAGAAGGTGAATTCATGGTTTTAGGCTCTGTCCCTGGAGAATTTAAGCACCATAACTGGGAATATTAATCCTTAGGATTAATCAAGTTAGGAGAGATACAATGGGATGGAAAAAATCATGGTTTGGAAATGCAAAAGGTGACTTATTAGCAGGGCTGTGGTTTTTTTGAAGCAAATCTTTACAATATACCTATTGAAATAAACAAATAAGTAAACTATTATATAAGTAAATATTTATATACTAATTTATTATTGAGGGGGTATTTTTTACATGAGTAAAGTTGAGATTTTTGACCCAGCTATGTGTTGTTCGACTGGTGTATGCGGACCAAGCGTTGATCCAGAATTAACAAGATTGGCTTCTGCTGTATATTCATTAGAAAAAAAAGGATTTGATATCAAAAGATACCAACTAACATCGGATCCAGATAAATTTGCTGAGAACAACGAAGTAAATAAAGTTCTTCATGAAAAAGGTCCTGATGCGTTACCTGTAATCTTGGTAAATAATCAAATTGCAAAAGTCGGTGAGTATCCATCAAATGAAGAGCTTGCAGAATGGTTTAGTGTTAAACCTGAAGAATTAACTGAGAAACCTCGAGTGCGTCTTTCGATTAATTTAAATAAACAGTAAAAAGAAAGAAGGAAAATAGATGTTTCAATCTTTCAATCCTAAATATGTCATTAATACACCTTTTCTATTTTTAACGGGAAAAGGGGGAGTTGGAAAAACATCAACTGCTTGTGCAACAGCCGTTGCATTAGCTGATAGTGGAAAAAAAGTTTTATTGATTAGTACAGACCCTGCTTCAAATCTTCAAGATGTGTTTGGAATTGAATTAACAAATGAGCCAAAATCAATTCCAAATGTAGAAAATCTATTTGCAAGTAACCTTGATCCCGAAGCTTCAGCTAAAGCATATCGTGAAAGTGTCGTAGCTCCATACCGAGGTAAGCTTTCAGATTCAGTTGTTGCTACAATGGAAGAACAATTATCTGGAGCATGTACCGTTGAAATAGCAGCATTTGATGAATTTTCAAGTTTGTTAACGAATCCAGGTATCGTAAATCAGTATGATCATATTATTTTTGATACAGCTCCAACGGGTCACACCTTAAGATTGTTGCAGCTTCCAACGGCTTGGAATGGGTTTTTGGAAGAGAGTACACATGGAGCTTCTTGTTTAGGTCCACTTTCAGGGCTAGCTGATAAAAAGAATCTTTATTCAAAGACCGTACAGGTTCTTTCCGATGCAACTAAAACAACATTAATCCTTGTTACAAGACCAGATGCATCTTCACTAATAGAAGCTGACCGCGCATCAAAAGAGTTAAAAAGAATTGGTATTACAAATCAGTTACTCATTGTTAATGGTCTTCTTCAGAATCAAATCGAAGAAGATGAGGTATCATCAGCCTTTTATCTTCGACAAAGAGAAGCATTAAAAAGGATTCCTCCAAATTTAAAACAAACTGTGATTTATTCATTACCTTTTGTTTCATATTCCTTAACTGGGGTGGAAAATCTTCGATATCTGTTCAAACAATACGTGATGCCACCCACTGAATGGGTGAGTGAAAATGAAATTAACAATATTGTTGGATTAAATAAGGTAATTGAAAATTTTTCAAATACAAACACAAGGTTAATTTTTACAATGGGAAAAGGGGGAGTTGGGAAAACAACGGTTGCCTCAGCAATTGCTGTTGGATTAGTTGAAAAGGGGCATCGTGTGCATTTAACAACAACAGACCCAGCTGCTCACTTGGACTATCAATTTGCAAATAAGCAACTAAATCAATTCTTAACTATTAGTAGAATTAACCCAAAAGAAGAAGTAGAAAAGTATAAAGTTGAAGTGTTAGCGAACGCAGGGAAAGAATTAGATGAAGAGGGCTTAGCATATTTAGAGGAAGATTTAAACTCACCTTGTACGGAAGAAATTGCTGTATTCCGAGCATTTGCAGATGTTGTGGCTAAATCCAAAAATGAAATTGTTGTCATTGATACAGCACCAACAGGTCACACGTTATTACTATTAGATGCCGCACAGTCTTATAGTAAAGAAATTGCTAGATCGACAGGGGAGGTACCTGAAAGTGTAAAAAAACTACTTCCACAAATTCGAAATCGAAAAGAAACTTCCGTCGTGATTGTGACTTTAGCAGAAGCAACGCCAGTATTAGAAGCTTCTCGTTTACAAGAAGATCTGAGACGTGCATCTATTACTCCAAAATGGTGGGTCATAAACCAAAGTTTATATGCCACAAATACGAAAGACCCTGTTTTAAGAGGGAAAGCTATTTCAGAAAAGCAGTGGATTGATGAAGTAAATAGTAAATTGGCTGAAAAATGTGCCATTATTCCTTGGATGAAGGAAGAAAAGGTAGGGTATGACAAGCT
This sequence comes from Bacillaceae bacterium, assembly GCA_041640535.1. Taxonomy (GTDB): domain Bacteria; phylum Bacillota; class Bacilli; order Bacillales; family Bacillaceae_L; genus Litchfieldia. The sequence goes on along the minus strand of JBEQAC010000020.1, from coordinate 14,991 downwards.
AAAAGATTATATTTTTTAATTGTTGGGGGAGAAGAGAATGGAGAAAGTCGTTATTTTGGGAACTGGTCCAGCAGGTCTAACCGCTGCAATCTATTTGGCTAGAGCAAATATGAAGCCTGTTGTTATTGAAGGTGACCAGCCAGGTGGTCAATTAACATTAACAACGGAGGTAGAGAACTTCCCAGGTTTTATTGAGGGTATTATGGGACCAGAATTAATGGATAATATGCGAAAACAAGCGGAACGTTTTGGTGCTGAATTTAAAAGAGGCTGGGTTACTGAGGTGGATTTCTCTAATAAACCATACCGCTTACAAGTTAGCGGAATTGGTGAAATAGATACAGAATCGCTAATCCTTTCAACAGGTGCATCAGCTAAGCTTTTAAACATTCCTGGTGAGAAAGAAAATATCGGTCGAGGAGTTAGCACTTGTGCCACATGTGATGGATTTTTCTTTAGAGGAAAAAAAGTCATCATTGTTGGTGGTGGTGACTCTGCAATGGAAGAAGCAAATTTCTTAACAAAGTTTGCTAGTGAAGTTATCATCGTTCATAGAAGAAATGAACTTCGAGCATCAAAGATTATGCAGGATCGAGCAAGAGCAAACGCCAAAATCACTTGGAAACTTAATAAAACACCTGTTGAAGTTGTAGCGGGAGAAAATGGAGTAACAGGATTAAAAGTAAAGAATAATGAATCTGGAGAGGAAGAAGTTATCCAAACAGATGGAATTTTTGTAGCGATTGGGCACACGCCTAATACTTCATTCCTTAATGGACAAATTGATACGGACGAAACGGGCTATATTAATGTTGTTCCTGGAACAACTGAATCCAATATCCCTGGAGTCTTTGCATGTGGAGACGTTCAAGACAAAAAATACCGTCAAGCAATTACTGCTGCAGGGACTGGATGTATGGCGGCTTTAGATGCTGAGAGATACTTAGAAGGTAGTGCTGTTCACGATTGGAGCAAATCATTATAGTATAGGAGGAATTACAAATGACACCAAAGAATTATCAAGAGCTTTTAAAAAATCGTATTTTCATCGGTGGAGCAGATGATGTACACGACATGCTAAAAAATGAAAAAGTAGATGTAGTATATGATTTAAGAGCAGAGGCACCTAAGGAAGAACCGACCTACCATCGTGTTCATAGTCCAATCGTTGATGATGCTGATCACCAAGATGAATCTGTAAAAAAATCGATTGATCATGTCGTTAAGGCATACAATGAGGGGAAAAATGTGTACTTTCATTGCCAAGGGGGCAGCAACCGTACTGGAACTGTTGCGATTGGAACACTTTTATCACTTGGGAAAGCAAATACAATTGTTGAAGCCGAACAAATGGCAAAAGAAGCCCGACCGAAAATTAATGTAAAACCAGAGATGAAGGAAACATTAAAAAGAATCTTTCCAAATGCTTAACGTTATTAGGAGGAGGAGAAACAAAAAATGAAGATAACAGACCATGCTAAGCAAATGCTACAAAATATCTTAAGTGAAAATGGTGCAGAAGGGATTCGCCTTTATGCGGTTGATGGTTGTTGTGGACCACAGTTTGCACTTTCCTTGGATGCACCGCAGGAAAATGATACTTTAAAAACCATCAATGGAATTAGAGTAGCGATTGATTCACAGATTACTGGAACGGATGATTTAACATTAGATAAAGAAGAAAATCAAGACGGCGTTGGACTAGTTTTAATTGGGGCTAGTAGTTGTTGTTAATTTATCGAAGATTAGGAGTATGTTATTCATTAAAGGAACTACAGATGTGAACAATTAAACTTAGTTACTTGGCGAAGTAATCCGAATGATGGGCGAAGTGTGTTAGTCGAAGTGACACAAAAAGGTGAAGGTTTATTAGTGCAGTTGTCCGAAATCCACTTAAGCGAAATAGGGAGAATTCGTATTTTTCAAGATGTTTTTAAGGATTAGGGAACCTCTAATAAATATCCACAACTACCACTGCGAGTATAACAATAACTGTGTTCATATCTCGTGATTTGTAGGGCATTGAAATTACTATAAGAATACAAATCTAAAAGTGCACTTCTATTTTTGAAGTGCACTTTTCCTATTATAGAATCTCAATTAAAACAATCGACGAGGAATTGCTTTCCAAACTAATAACTAAATGAGCTAGCTTTCTTTTTATTAACCAATTGGTACCGTGTGACGGTGAATGAGACGATGGAGTAAAAAGATTAAATGCAGCCGCTAGGTATCGTAGATGCCGCATTGTTTAATGGGTGATATACTTGGCCTATGAATACTGAAAGGGAGGTGTTCTTTAATGGACTATATATACGAGCATGTAAAAGTGGATGAAAATTGGCCAATCAAAATCATCGTGCATACAACGGAAGAAAAAGCTTTTATCCCACGGCATTGGCATGAAAGCGTCGAGATTTCTTATGTTCTTCAAGGGCGGATCGATGAGATTTACATAGAGGGAATCACATTTGCATCGGAGAAGGGAGATATTGTCGTGATTAATTCCAATGCGATTCATTCGTTCTTAGTCACGCAAGGTAAGGGCAGGTTGGCGCTTACGCTACTGATTCCTTACGACTTTCTGAAAGAAAACTATTCCGAGATGGATCGCTTTGCGTTTGACTGTATTTCGAGCTTAGAGAGAGAAGAAGATCGCCAATCAAAGTTCAATGAATTGCGCGGCATTCTTGATCGGATGTATTTCGCTTATATGAATCGTAAGGGCAACTCTCTTGCAGACATTGAGATCAGAGGCTTAACATACAACCTCATTTATATACTACTTAAACAATTTTTAACCGAGAAACCAGGCAACGGCGTGATCAATTCGAATAAGCACTTGAAACGGTTGACGAAGATTACGGCTTATATAAAGCGGCACTATAATCAGGATTTGTCTATTGATGTCTTGGCATCTGAGTTTGGTTTGACGGAAGCCTATCTTTCTCGGTTTTTTAAAAGGCATATCGGGATGACGATTCACCAATATATCAATGCCATCCGGTTAGAACATGCTTACCGCGACTTGATGAATACCGATCATCCCATCACCCACATTGTCTACGAGCACGGTTTTCCGAATGAGAAGTCATTCAATCGCGTGTTTAAAGCAGTTTATCGGGAAACGCCTCACGAACATCGTAAAAACAAATATAGCGGTCAGAATTTGCCCGTAAAAAAGCTATAATTGAACGTGTCGACGGCATTCTTTTTATATAAAATGGTTTGTGTAAGCGTTTAAGAAGTGAAGATAGGGAGGTTGTCTACTTGAGACAATACGAAAAAGAGTTGGTCGATGCTTTACAAGCCCAGCAAGAAGCGGTGGACTGTAATGGTACGAAAGTAATTATAAAGATTAGCCCAGAAGAAACGAGACCAGGTTTTTTGGATCCGAGAGAGCTGGAGATTATTAAGGAGCACTGGATGGGAAGAGTGGAAGAAACAAGCCCAGAGCCGGTGTCACCGGAGCTTGCGTTGCAGAACATGAGGGACAATATGGGTTTTCCGAATCGTAACCTTAATACGGTCGAAATTCATACTCAATTCGAGCGGATTGAATTTGATGGGAACGAAGTTGGCCTCTGGAGATACTACCCGAGAAAATCTATGCGTAAGCCAGATAAGCCTTGCCTTATTTACTTTCATGGCGGGGGATGGATTGGCGGAAGCGTCTATACCGTGGAAAATCCTTGTCGTTTGATTGCAGAACTGGCGGACGCGGTAGTATTCAACATCGATTACTCGTTGGCGCCGGAGAAGAAGTTCCCGAACGGGTTCAATGATTGCTTCAATGTTGTGAAGCATATTTACGATCATGCTGAAGAGTATGGAATCGACCGCAATAAAATTGCCATTGGAGGAGACAGCGCAGGGGGGAATTTGGCTGCAGCGGTTGCGGTTAAGGACAGAGACTTTGGGCTTCACATGGTCGCCTTGCAGGTACTGATCTACCCCTTAGTGACCTTCTTCAACCAAGGAATTGAGGGCTATAAGTGGGACATCAATGAATTTGAAATTGCGGACGAGCATAAGGAGATAATCAATCCGTTGCTTGGTATCGGCAGACCTTCCGAGGATGGTGAGGATGTACCACTTATGGGGGATATGTATTTTTCGGACCTGGCAGATGCTAGAACTCCGTACGCTAGTCCTCTGCTTACTAAACAAGCGGGGCTTCCAAGAGCGATTTGCGTGGGTGCGGAATATGACGGTCTTTGCATTCAGACGGAATTTTACGGTAGGAAGCTAAGCGAAGCGGGAGTTCCTGTGAAGACGCTTCGTTATAAGGGAACCACACATGCATTCTTTGACCGTCTAGGCTTTGTGCCGCAGGCTGAAGATCTATGTATTGAGATTGCGAACGCAGTGAAAGCGTTGTAAGGGAGAGGCGATTTAGCAAATTAACATGCTAACGTGAAATAATTGATTCGAAGATGGGGGTGGGTCCCAGTGCCTAAACCAATCAATAATAAACTTAAAAAGAGTGTAATCAGTAGAAAAAATAGATCACTAATCGAAGGAAGAAGCCTCTGAAAATCAGAGGCTTTTCGGGTTCTCATATCAGAATTTATATGACGGTTGTTGTGCTTCCATCGGGATAAATTATGTCCCGATGGAAGCACATGAACCGTCCCTGCGCTTCACCATCAGAAATGTATGGAAATGAATTTGAAAGAGATAATAGGTGGTGTATGGAATGGGTTATTTATCGAAAATATTTGGGAATTGATCTATAAAGGAGACAGGAAAAATGACAAATGTAAACTTGGCAGTGATTTATTATAGTATGGGTGGTACGAACTATCAATTAGCAAAATGGGCTGAAGAAGGTGCAAAAGAAGTTGGCGCAGAAGTGAAAGTCTTAAAAGTCCCTGAACTTGCACCACACTCAGCGATTGAAGGAAACCCAGTATGGAAAGCCCATGTAGAAGCTACAAAAGATGTGCCCGAAGTAAAATTGGATGATTTAGAGTGGGCAGATGCAATTATTTTCAGTGTACCTACAAGATTCGGTAATATGCCATCACAAATGAAACAATTTCTGGATACAACTGGTGGACTTTGGTTTAATGGAAAGCTTGTAAATAAGGTTGTAAGTGCTATGACCTCTGCACAAAACTCTCATGGCGGTCAAGAGGCTACCATCTTATCACTCTATACAACAATGTATCATTGGGGGGCAATCGTTGCTGCTCCTGGATATACTGATCCAGTAACATTTGGAGCAGGCGGTAACCCTTATGGAACGAGTGTTACGGTTAGTCAAGATGGAAAAATGATTGAAGATGTCCAAGAAGCTGTCAAACACCAAGCGAAGCGAACTGTTACAATTGCTGAATGGGTGAAAAAAGCAAATCAATAAGCATGGGTAAGCATGGGGACGGTTCTCGTGCTTCCAGTGGGACATATTATGTCCCGATGGAAGCACAAGAACCGTCCCTGCGCTTCCTGTTCACGTAGTATGTCGAATTGGCCAAATTGAACCGATAGCGGCACCTACAAAAGCTGGTAAAATCCAACCAAGTCCAATGTCATAGAGTGGTAAATATAGAATGTAAAGATTCTTAACTGACTCAATTAAAGAAAGTGTTGCTCCTGGCAAGCTACTCCCCAGGGAGCTATAACCGTCAATGACGCTAACAAAGAATGTTAGAAGCATTGAAACGGCATAAACACTTTGCTTATTGCCAAATAGTGATGAGAAGATTCCTAGTAAAATTAATACTATGGCTAGTGGATACAAGAACATGAGTACAGGGATAGCGAATTGAATAATATTGTTTAAGCCAAAGTTTGCAATTGTAAACGAAACAAGACAAAGGATAAGTACAAACGATTTATAGCTCACCTTTGGATAAATATGGTTAAAAAATTCACTACATGCAGTAATTAGTCCAATGCTAGTTTTTAAACAAGCAAGAACAATAATAATTGCTAGTAAAATTGCACCGTATGAACCGAAATAGTATTGAGCAATGGCAGCGAAAATCTGTCCACCATTATCAAATGTCTCAATTGCAGAAGCACTAGACGCTCCCATGTACGTAATAAGACTATAAATCAGCATCATTAGCGCCATGGCAAAAGCACCTGATTTCCATGTGGCACTTGCGATGGCCTTTTTATCTGTAATGCCCTGGCCCTTAATGGCATTAATAACAACAATGCCAAATGCAAGTGATGCAAGGGCATCCATTGTGTTATAGCCTTCTTTAAAGCCAGTCATAAATGCTAGATTCGTATAATTACCTGCAGGATTACCGAAGTTCCCCATCGGTTTCACAACCGCCACTACAATTAAGACAAATAAGAACACTAAGAATGAAGGTGTTAAATATTTCCCTATATAGTCGATAATTTTCGCGGGATTAAGTGAGAAATAATAGACGATAACAAAAAATAAGAAACTAAAGAGCATGAGAAATAAATTAGTGTATGCCGGATTGATAAAAGGTTCGAATCCAACAACGAATGGTACTGTTGCTGTACGTGGAATCGCGAAAAAAGGTCCTATCGTTAAGTAAAGCGCCATCGCGAAGATTAAACCAAATAAAGGATGGACGCGGCTTGCTAAATCACGTAACCCGGTACTACCAGATAACCCGATTGCCAATATCCCTAGAAAAGGTAACCCGATTGCCGTAATTAAAAAACCTGTTAATGCTAGCCAAAAGTTCGTACCTGCTAGCTGTCCAAGCTGGAGTGGAAAAATTAAATTCCCAGCACCAAAATAAAGACCAAACAGCATTGTACCGATGATTACATAGGTTGAAAATGGTATCTTTTGTTGCATCTATTTTGCTCCTTCTAGTTGTGCTTTTTTCAATAATAAAAAATAATGATAACAAGGATTCTGGAGAGGTACAACACATTTTTTCTGGAAGCGGTGGGGGACTGAGGCTACCATTCAAAAATGAGAAAGAGGCATTGCTTGATAACAATGCCTAATTAACACAACATATTATGTTTTAAGTAGAATTGAAATTTTCTCTTTGTTTTTTTATAAAATCGGTATGAATGCCTTAGTAAATCTAAAAATATGAATGGAATTTTTATAGGATATTTATATAATGTTTTTATATATATTCCATAATATGCCTTCACTAAATCATTCCACTTCTCATCCTTACCTACTTTATAAAAATCCGAAACATCTACAACATACCCTCTACCATCCTTCATCATGACGTTCTTCCCGTGAACATCTATAGGGTTTAAGCCTCGGTTCATTGCATATTCCAACGCCTTATTAATATCGTTAATGACATTTTCAGGTATTCTGACGCCTTTTGCGAGGGCATCATAAAGTGTAATCCCTTCTATTCTTTTCAATACTAGATAATTAAGGCCACTGTGTATTAATTTTGAGTATGCCGGATGGTCACCTAAGCGTTTATATACATTTGCTTCTTTCTCCAATCCTTCGCTCTCTCTCACAACTACTTTCACCACCAAATTAGGTTCCGACACATGCACAAAAACAGCAGCATAATTTCCAGTGCCGATGCACGTCCATCCCTTTGGAGTATTATCAACCACTATAGGATCGTGCGGCTTCTTGCTTTCAAGAGATATCGAAGGAATCAATTCTTGTTCTATCAGTTCATAAAACCCTTTCTTACTCATACATACCTCCAGAAACCTTCAATTTATCTAATCAATACCCATTGTGCCTTTTTCTAAAGCAACAATTAGTCATGTTTTCTCTATAACATTATACAAGTTGAATCTTAAACAAACCTTAAAAATATGTCGAAAAAAAAAACCGATATATCTATTGTCACGCTTAAGTATATCGATTAAAATTTATCGTAACAAGGATGTTTCTATAAAGAATTGGGGAATGGATATGGGGAATTTTAATAAGTACATAAAAAAATACTGGAAACCATTTAGTCTTGCAGTCTTTTTTCTTACATTAGAAGCTGTTTGTGATTTACTTCAACCTACGATCATGGCTAAAATTGTGGATGTAGGAATTGTTAATCGAGATTTGGATTACGTGTTAAAAATGGGAGGGGTAATGCTAGGTGTTACTTTTTTAGGTGCGATGGCTGCAACAACAAGAAGTATTATGGCAAGTATCACTTCGCAAAATTTTGGGACAGAATTGCGTTCAGATCTATTTAGAAAGATTCAAACACTCTCGTTCAAAAATATAAACCGTTTTGATCGTGCCTCCTTGATTACGAGATTGACGAATGATGTATCACAGGTCCAAATGTTTGTGAATGGTCTTATGCGAATTTTTGTAAAAGCTCCTTTATTAGCCATCGGCGGTTTGATTATGGCAACAAGTTTAAATATCCATTTATCCGTTGTTTTGGCTGTTGTTGTTCCAATGGTGGCTATCTTAATTATCGCAAATATGAGAATTAGCTTACCTCTATTTTCAAAGGTACAACATTCACTAGATAAAGTGAACGGAGGTATGAGGGAGTATCTATCTGGTGTTCGAGTGGTTAAGGCCTTCAATCGTTTTGATTATGAGATCGGAAAATTTAGTGGATTTAATGAAGAATTTCAAGATAAATCAATTGGAGCAGCTAGGGTGATTGCTACGTTTTCTCCTATCATTATGCTTGTGATGAATGTAGGAATTGTCGTAGTACTATGGGTGGGGGGCTTCGGGGTTGAAAACGGGTCGGTCCAAGTTGGTCATGTTATCGCTTTCACGAACTATATGACTCAAATTCTATTTTCTTTAATGATGATTTCGATGGTTTTTAACATGTTTGTCAGAGCTAAAACTTCCGCTCATCGAATTGGAGAAGTGTTAGCTCAGGAAGATGACATGACTTGGAACCGTGAGTCTACCACTGCAAAAAAAGGTGGAAGAATTGATTTTGAGAATGTTTCCTTTTCCTATGAGGGAGCATCAGGAGAGCCTGTTCTCAAAAATATAACCTTTACATGTATGCCAGGAGAAACGGTTGGGATTATTGGTTCGACCGGTTCAGGAAAGAGTAGTTTAGTTGGACTTATCCCACGCTTTTACGATGTCACGACAGGTGCAATTAAAATAAATGGGGAGGACATTAGTGAAATTAACCCGAAAGCTTTACGTGAGAAAATCGCTTTTGTTCCTCAGAAAGCAACCTTGTTTTCTGGGACTGTCATCGAAAATATCCGTTGGGGACGAGAAGATGCTTCATTAGATGAAATCCAATTAGCTGCAAAAATAGCGGATGCTCATGGGTTTATCAGTGACTCACCAGAAGGATATGAAACACGAATAGATCAAAGAGGAGTTAATTTCTCAGGCGGTCAGAAACAAAGGATGTCAATTGCGAGAGCACTGGTGAAGAAGCCAGAAATATTAATACTAGACGATAGTACAAGTGCAGTAGATGTAGCAACAGAAGCAAGGATTAAGGAATCCTTGAAAAGATATGCAAAAAGGTTAACCTGTCTTCTCATTGCACAGCGGATTTCATCGGTTGTTGATGCTGACCGAATAATTGTGTTAGATGACGGCGAAATAGTGGGCAATGGGAACCATGTAGATTTACTAAAATACTGCCCTACTTATCAAGAAATCTATCAATCACAATTCGGTAAGGAGGTGCTGTGAGTGTCAGAGAAAACGAATCAAGAGCAAAAGAGCAGTAACTTACCCCCTCTTCCAGGTCGCCCTGTAGGCGGCGCAGATCGTTTCCGAGGGCAGGTTGTAAAACCAAAGGACTTTAAGGGGACGATTAAAAGGCTGTGGTCCTATTTTGGAAAAGAGAAGAAGCTTTTAACCATTGTTTTCCTTTTTATATTAATAGATTCGATGATCGTTCTGTCTGCTCCTTTCTTAATCGGGAAGGCCGTTGATGCGATGTCTTTAGGTAATACCGTAGATTTTGGATTACTCCATATTACGGTCATTACACTATTGATTGCTTATATCTCCAATGCATTGTTGAATTTTTCTCAAGGCTGGATGATGGCTGGTGTTGCACAAAGAATTGTAAAGAGATTAAGGAGTCATTTGTTCAAAAAGCTGCAAAAGCTTCCCGTGTCTTTTTTTGATTCTCGCACACATGGTGAGTTGATGAGTAGGTTAACAAATGATATTGATAATGTTAGTAATACCATTTCTCAGTCAACCACTCAATTGATGTCTGGTCTTATCGTGATTACGGGTTCCCTTGTAATGATGATCGTTTTAAGCCCAATCTTAACTATCGCAAGCCTGATCACAGTGCCACTAGTATTTTGGCTCACAAGGTCTATTGCAAGAAAAACTAGAGTATTGTTCCGAAACCAACAAAAGGAATTAGGAATACTAAATGGACATATCGAAGAAACGATTTCTGGTTTAGAGGTTGTAAAAGCCTTTAATCATGAAGAAAAGGCAATAGCAGAATTTGAAGAAGTCAATACGAGATTAAAAAAAGTGGGAACATGGGCACAAATATGGGCTGGGTTTCTCATGCCAATCATGAATGTCATCAATAATCTTGGATTTACAATCGTGGCAGTAGTGGGTGGGTATTTGGCTGTAGGAAATATGATTACGATAGGGGTTATTGCGAGTTTCATCACTTACTCACGTCAGTTTGTTAGACCATTAAATGATCTTGCGAATATATTTAACCTCTTACAGTCAGGTATTGCCGGGGCAGAAAGAGTTTTTGAAATTCTCGATGGTGAGGAAGAGCCTGCGGACCGTTCAGATGCGATTCCACTAGTGAATCCTAAGGGAGTCGTTGAATTTAAGAATGTTAGCTTTGGTTACCGTGATGATGTTCCGATTTTAAAAAATGTAAGCTTTACGTCAGAAGCCGGTAGCAGCACAGCCTTAATAGGACCAACCGGTGCAGGTAAAACAACCATTGTTAATCTGTTAACAAGATTTTATGATGTGACAGATGGACAAATTTTAATCGATGGCAGAGATATTAGAGAATATACAAGAGAGAGCCTTAGAAAATGCTTTGGAGTCGTTCTTCAGGACACGTATTTGTTTTCCGGGACCATTATGGAAAATATTAAATATGGAAATCCAGATGCAACCGATGAGGAAGTACAAGTAGCCACCCGTATGGCAAATGCAGATTTATTCATCAATCGTTTGCCGAAAGGATATGACACTGAACTATCTGAAAATGGTGGGAATCTTAGTCATGGACAAAGACAATTATTGGCCATTGCAAGGGTCATTCTTTCAAAACCATCCTTACTCATCCTTGATGAAGCGACGAGTAGCATTGATACTCGGACAGAGTTACAGATTCAAGATGCGTTGGCAAAGGTGATGGAAGGCAGAACGAGTTTTGTTATTGCGCACAGACTCAACACGATACGCGATGTGGATACCATTATGGTTATTGAAAACGGAGAAATTGCCGAAAAAGGGAACCATGTTGAACTCATGGATCAACATGGAATCTATTTTCATATGATTTCGAATCAGTATAAAAGGTTGCAGGAAGTTGAATGTTTATAGATTACTGAAATTTAAAATATTATATTGGATAAATAAGCTGCTGAGAAGATCGGTGGCCTTTTTTGGTATTTGTAACTTTAACGGAAATACCTACCCACCGTTGGTTAGTCCGAAGTGGTAGAGCAGAGAAATCACCGACTTGATAAGATCTTGATACTAATAAATACCCACCCTAATAACAACCTGTTAAGGTGGGTATTTAATATTGATCATGCTTGTTTTATATCTGGAAAGTATGGGAACTTTTATCTTAGTGAGGACAGCCCCTTATTTGCAAGGGCATTAATCATTTCTGCTATTTCTTTAGGAGGCCTATCCAATCCATTATCCAACCAGCTTTTAATGACGTGAATGCTACCACTCACGACAAACATACTTATATATTCTGATATTTCCTCATTGAGGTTGTTGGTAGTCATCCAGTTTGTGATTATGAATTGATGGGCGGTATTCATTACTCGCTTATGGAAGGATGAATCACCATGCTCACTAAAGAGAGTTTTACATATATCTCGGTTAGCAGCAACATACTCTAACAATTTTTCTGTCATCTGTAATGATTCTTCTTCCTTTGTAAAATTGTACTGATTAAGTGTATGGTTCATATCTTCAATAATTTCTTCTTCAATTTTATATAGAAGGTCATATTGGTCAGAGTAATGGGAATAAAAAGTGGAGCGATTGATATCAGCCAGCTCACAGATTTCTTTTACAGTAATGGTACTCATTTGCTTTTCCTTTAATAACTTGATGAGGCTATCCTTCAAAACCATTCGTGTATATTTCTTACGTCTGTCCAATTTTGAAGTCAAGATTATCACCCCTATTTTTTGTATGTAACTATACTGTTTGTTAAATAAGCAACATTGTGTCTTTATAATGTAAAGAGAAATTAAATATATTGCAAGAGGGCATGGAATCTAACCTAATGACAGACAGTGCAACAATGGTTTAACTCATTCTAAATTTTGAAAAATCCGAGACATATTTGCTAAAATATTGACTTATGATATGACCTCATATTAAGTTGAATTTTCTAAATTTTACAACAATCTACTATAAAAAATAAAAGGATTACTATGATTCAGTTGATTTTACAAAAAGAAAAAAATTAAAAATATGGTGTATAAGGCCCAAGTTTTAGTAGAATCGATTTAGAGGAGGTATTATCTTGCCAAAAATCACGTTTCATAACTTATCAATGGATAAAAAACAAAAACTAATTGAGAGTTTTCAAGAGTACCTGTGCATGAAGCTTCCATTTCCAATATTGTAAGTTCAGCTCAAATTCCGAGGGGAAGTTTTTACCAGTATTTTGAAGATAAAGATGATCCCTATCACTTTTTATTGAGTGGGTTTATAATGAAGATAAATCATGTATTTATTTCGCTCCTAAAAAAACATGAAGGCGATTTATTTGAGTCGATGATTGATTTATTTAAAATCATCATTGAAGAGGAAGATAATTTCTATTTATTAAGGAATGCTTTTTTAAATATGACATCAAAGTTAGAGGACAAGTTTTCACGGATATTTAGTGATCGTCATGAAACGAGTGAGAATTTTAAAGAATTAGGATCAGTGATAAATAGAAATAATCTTAATATTAATGACGAAAAAGATTTATATTATGTCATGCAAATTATCTCTGCTGTCACGATACGAAATGTTGTGGAACGCTTTGCCAAAGACCTAACTAACGAGAGCGCATTGAGCAACTATCAAATAGAAATACAAATGTTAAAAAACGGGCTAGCAAGGGAGTAATTCTACTAAGGGAAGGTAAATATGACTGAAGAAAACATAACGAGAATAAAGATAGAAAATAAAGAGTATATACTGATTGGAACTGCACATGTTTCAAAGCACAGTGCAGAGCAAGTGAAAGAGGTCATTGAAGCAGAAAGACCAGATTCGGTTTGTGTAGAATTGGATCAACAAAGGTATCAGTCTATTACTGAAGGCAGTAAGTGGAAAGATATGGACATTATTCAAGTAATTAAAGAAAAGAAGGCTTCTTTACTTTTGATCAATCTTGCTATTTCTTCCTTTCAAAACCGAATGGCGAAACAATTCGGTATAAAAGCTGGACAGGAAATGATACAAGGAATTGACTCAGCAAAAGAAATAGGGGCAAAGCTTGTGCTAGCTGATAGAAATATTCAGATTACGTTTGCTAGGATTTGGGGGAGTATTGGTTTAAAGGGAAAAGCAACGCTCCTAAGTCAGATTATTGCAAGTATTTTCAGCAAGGAAAGTATCTCTGAAAAAGAACTAGAAAAGATGAAAAATCAGGATATGATTAACTCACTTCTTAATGAATTTACAGAGACTTTCCCTCGATTAAAGAAACCTTTAATTGATGAGCGTGATCAATATCTTGCACAAAAGATTAAGGATGCGCCTGGGGAAAAAATTGTCGCTGTCCTTGGAGCGGCTCACGTGCCTGGGATTACAAAAGAAATTTATAAAGATCATGATCTTGCAAGTTTAAATACAATTCCACCAAAATCTAATGTACCTAAAATTATTGGGTGGAGTATCCCGATTTTGATTTTAGCCATTATTGGGTATACGTTTTATGCTAACCCATCTGCAGGACTTGCCCAGACCATCAGTTGGATTTTATGGAATGGTACACTTTCTGCATTAGGTGCGGCAATTGCGATGGGACATCCACTTACGGTTTTAACTGCTTTTATAGCAGCACCGATTACATCTCTAAATCCATTGATCGCAGCAGGGTGGTTTGCAGGATTAACTCAGGCCTTTATTCGACGACCGAATGTTCATGATTTCGAAAATCTTACAACAGATGTCTCGAGTGTAAAAGGTTTTTGGAGAAACAAGGTAAGTCGTATTCTACTCATCGTGGTGTTAGCGAACCTGGGAAGTACATTAGGAACAGCTTTTGGTGGAGCTGACGTAATAAGGGTATTTTTTGAAAATATATTATAGTTATTTAGAAGGAGCTACTGAGAGTACAGTAGCTTTTTTACTTTTTTATAGATAATCCAACATAACTTTGTATTATGTTGTGTAATGGACGTATATATGCATACTGTTTGTTGTATAAGCAACACCGTGTCTTTATAATGATAAAGTGAAATGAATATCAGGTAAGAGAGGATGAATGATGATTGGCATATCAGCACGAATTTTAAAGCATAGAAAAATAGTGGTTTTTGTTTTTATGATCATAGCAATCATTTCATCAGTGGCGCAATTTTTTGTGTCAGTTAATTATAATATGGTCGATTACTTGCCTGATGATGCTCAATCAACAAGAGCGATTGATATCATGGAACAAGAATTTACGGCCTCTGTACCTAATACAAGAGTCATGATAAACGACGACGTAACCTTCCAGGAAGCACTTGTATTTAAAGAGAAGTTAGCTTCCATTGACGGTATTTCTGATGTGCTATGGTTAGATGATGCAATTGATTTGAAAACTCCATTGGAAATGGCCGACTCTGAGACAGTGGAAACTTATTACAAGGATGGTAAGGCCCTTTTCTTATTAAATGTTCGAACCGGTGATGAAGTTG
>JBEQAC010000019.1:0-25958 GCA_041640535.1 Bacillaceae bacterium | reverse complement strand
CTTGATAGTTAGGATTAATAGACCTTGCTTCATCAACAGAAATTTCAAGTCTAGGATCATAAACCTCAGTAACAACATCCTTTCTAGCGAAAACACGCATTGTTCCTGTTGCAAGGTTTAAGTCAACCCTAACATTTTGAGCTTGATTAAAGTTTCGCTTATATGCTGAGATAAGAGCTGCTTCAATCGCTTCAATTATAATATCCTTGCTGATTCCTTTTTCCTTTTCAAGCAATGTTAAGGCATCAAATAATTCACTGCTCATTGTATTTCTAATCCCCCTTTATAGATAAATCTGAAAATATTAAATTTAATCTTTAGGACAAGCTTTCTTAATGAAACGTTACAGCTAATCTTGCACTTGCAACTTTCTCGTATGGAATTTCAACCACTTTTTTTCTTGTCTTAATTAATACCGTTACTGTTACTAAATTACCATCGAATGCTGTAAGCTCACCTTCAAACACCTTCTCGCCATCGATAGGCTCATATGTTTTTATATACACCTGTTTACCAATGGCCTTTTCAAAGTCCTTATCTTTTTTTAATGGTCGCTCAGCTCCTGGTGATGATACCTCTAAAAAATAGTTGTAAGGGATAGGGTCTACTTGGTCAAGCTTCTCACTTAATTTTTCACTAACCGTTCCACAATCCTCAATATCGACTCCAGTTTCGGAATCAATAAATACTCGTAAAAACCAGTCTTTTCCTTCTTTTACATATTCAATATCAACTAGCTCAAGTTTTAAGTCGTTTAATATGGGCTGAACCATCTCTTCAACAACTTGTGTTACTTTTTTACTCATCCTATTCCTCCTTAAGTAAACAAGGAATTACTATTATAAGTTTAAATTAAGCTGGCATTACTGTTTTCAAGGTTAAAACACCCTGCTGAAATAAGCAGGGACGAATGTGTTTAAATCAATATGTAGAGAACGAAATTGTAATGACACAGTCCCAAAAAATGTCATAATCAACACGAAAGAGTGGGTTTCCCCACTCTTTTAACAACGATTATACATATCATTTCCATAAAAACTATATCATAACCACTATTTTTATGCAAATAAAAAGAAAAATGAAGGGAATTCTGTAACTAGTGAATTCTGTTTTTAACTCTCTTAAAACAGTGATAGCTGATTTTTATCAGGTAAAGCTTCTAAACAGCCGTGATTTTCTAGATAATCTAAAATAGTTTTGGAAACCTTCCCTCTTTGTTGTAAATCTTCTTTTGAAAGGAATTCACCCGCTTCTCTTGCCTTAACAATATTAATTGCAGCATTTGTTCCTAAACCAGGGATGCTATTAAATGGTGGGATTAAAGAAGTCCCATCGATAATAAATTGTGACGAATCAGAACGGTACAAATCAACTTTTTGGAAGGAGAAACCTCTTTCGCACATTTCTAACGCTATTTCTAACACCGTTAAAAGATTCTTTTCCTTCGTTGAAGCATCAAGTCCCTTTGCATTAATTTCTTCGATTTTCGATTTTATTGTACTTGATCCCCGTACCATTGCATCAATATCAAAATCATCTGCTCTAACTGTGAAATACGCTGCATAATATAAAAGCGGATGGTGCACTTTGAAATAAGCAATTCTTACAGCCATCAATACATAAGCAGCGGCATGGGCTTTAGGGAACATGTACTTTATTTTTAAGCAAGAATCGATATACCAATTTGGAACATTGTTCTTCTTCATTTCTTCAATAAATTCATCTGAAAGTCCTTTTCCTTTACGAACAGATTCCATTATTTTAAATGCTAAGGAGGGATCTAGCCCTTTATATATAAGGTAGACCATAATATCATCACGGCAACCAATTACTTCACTCAATGTGCAAGTTTGGTTATGAATTAATTCCTGAGCATTTCCTAACCATACATCTGTTCCATGTGATAGACCTGAAATCTGAACTAATTCTGAGAATGTTGTTGGTTTCGTATCTTCTAACATTTGCCTTACGAACCTTGTCCCAAATTCAGGTATACCCAATGTTCCAGTTTTACACATGATTTGTTCTTCAGTGACTCCTAAGGATTCCGTTCCACTAAATATTTTCATAACCTCTGGATCATCAGTCGGGATTGTTTTTGGATCTATTCCACTTAAATCCTGCAACATTCTTATTACGGTTGGATCATCGTGACCAAGAATATCAAGTTTCAATAAGTTGTCATGAATCGAATGGAAATCAAAGTGAGTTGTCTTCCACTCAGAACTTGAATCATCAGCTGGATATTGAATTGGAGAGAAATCATAAATATCCATATAATCCGGAACTACGATAATACCACCCGGATGTTGACCTGTAGTACGTTTAACCCCAGTACACCCAGATACTAAACGATCGACCTCCGCATTCCGAATTTGTAGATTGTGATCTCCGGCATATCCTTTAACATATCCATACGCTGTTTTTTCTGCAACAGTACCAATTGTTCCTGCACGATATACATAATCCTCACCAAACAAGACTTTCGTGTAATTGTGTGCACGTGGCTGGTATTCTCCTGAGAAATTCAAGTCAATATCAGGTACCTTATCCCCTTTAAAGCCTAAGAATGTTTCAAACGGGATGTCATGACCATCTTTTTTATACTTTCCACCACAGTTAATACAATCCTTATCTGGTAAATCGAAACCTGAACCTACCGATCCATCATTAAAGAATTCAGAATGCTTACAATTTGGACAAACATAATGAGGCGGCAGTGGGTTAACCTCTGTTATCTCCGTCATTGTGGCAACAAGTGAAGAACCTACGGAACCACGTGATCCAACTAGATATCCATCATCAAGTGATTTTTTAACAAGCTTATGAGAGATTAAATAAATAACGGCAAAACCATGTCCAATAATACTTTTCAGTTCTTTTTCTAATCTTTTTTCAACGATGTCCGGAAGTTCTTCTCCGTAGATATCCCGGGCCATACGATAACTCATTTCTCGAACTTCCTCATCAGCACCCTCAATTTTCGGAGTATATAAATCATCCTTAATTGGTTTCACCGTTTCAATTTGATTTGCGATATTTTGAGTGTTTGTGACAACGATTTTCTTGGCCATGTCATGATCTAAAAATGAAAAACATTCTAACATTTCATCAGTTGATCTAAAGTGTACCTCTGGTAGTGAGTGTCGATTTAGCGGATTTGCTCCACCCTGTGAACTGATAAGAATTTTACGGTAGATATGATCATTAGGCTCTAAATAGTGGACATTACCTGTCGCTACTACTGGTAAATTTAATTTTTCACCTAGTAAAACGATATTTTTAATTATTTCACGTAATGAATCTTCATTCTTAACTAATTCCAATTGTATTAAGTGACGGTAATTTGCAGGAGGCTGCACTTCGAGGTAATCATAAAACCCTGCGATTTCTTCTACCTCTTCAGGTGACTTCTGCATCATCCCTTCAAACACTTCTCCTTTATCACAAGCTGAACCAACAAGAATTCCTTCACGATGCTTTTGTAGGACGGATCTTGGTATCCTTGGAACACGATAAAAATAATTCATATGTGAGGTTGAGACTAGTTTAAATAGATTCTTCAATCCAACCTCATTTTGAGCTAGTAATGTCATATGTGAAGGTCTAGCTCTTTGATAAGCATTTCCAACGCCCATGTTATCATTTAATTGTTTATGATTTTCAATGCCTTTTTCCAGTGCATCCTTTAACAATTTTGCAAGTAGATAACCTGTAGCCTCTGCATCATAAATCGCACGGTGGTGTTGGGTTAGAGCAATGTCAAATTTCTTACATAGGGTGTTTAAGCGGTGATTTTTAAAATCTGGATATAAAAACCTTGCTAATTCTAATGTATCAATAACTGGATTATTGGCTTTCTCGAATCCAGCTTTCTTATAACCAACATTTAAAAAGCCCATATCAAAGCTTGCATTATGTGCAACTAGAATATCATCTGCGATCCATTCACGGAAATTTGTTAGCACCTCATTTACCTCAGGTGCATTTCTAACCATATCATCTGTAATTCCTGTTAATTCGATTGTAGTTGCTGATAGTGGATGATGGGGATTAGCAAAAGCTTCAAAACGATCAATGATTTCTCCGCCCCTCATTTTCACAGCCGCTAATTCGATAATCGTATCATAAACAGCTGATAATCCTGTTGTTTCTACGTCAAAAACAACAAATGTATCCTCTGAAAGATTTCTGTCTTGCTCGTTATAAGCAATTGGTACCCCATCATCTACTAAATTAGCTTCTAACCCATAGAGAATTTTAACTCCATGCTTTTTCCCGGCAGAATACGCTTCTGGAAATGATTGCACAACTGCATGATCTGTAACAGCAATTGCTGAATGTCCCCATTTCTTAGCTTGCTCTACTAATCTACTAACAGAAGTCACAGCATCCATTTGACTCATCGGTGTATGGAGGTGTAATTCAACTCTCTTTTCATCTTTTGGTGCAAAGTCTTGTCTTTCCTTGGGTTTAATTTCATTGATATCATTTGCTAACATAACAAGGTCGCGTACAAATGTATCATTTTGTATACTTCCTCTAACCTTTACCCACATTCCCTTTTTCACATTTTGTAATAAGTTAACATCTTCTTTATCTCTAGAAAACATTTTTACTAATAATGAATCTGTGTAGTCTGTAATCTTAAAAGTCAGTAAAGTACGCCCACTTCGCAGCTCTTTTGTCTCTGCATCAAAGATGTATCCTTGAATCGCAACACGTCTTTCTTCATCATTAATAGACTGGATTTCTCTAAAGTCATCATCATCTTTAATAGTATACCCAATGGTAAGTGGCCCTGTAATCTGTTGATCTTGTTCTTTCTGCTTCTCGCTTTTTTGCATTTCAGTTACAGCTTGAAGGCCTTTTTGTTCATCCTCCTGCTTCTTTTGTGCAAGGAATTTCTCATATTCCTTTTCATTACTATCAACCTTTGTTTCTAGCTGAAACGCTGGAAAGCCGTAAAGTTGATAAATATCTGAAATCAATTGGGCATACTTTTTTTTCACAGCCATTGCCTCAGTATCATTTCTAGTAGAAATAATGAGCTTTAAACCTTGCAGAGTAGGAACTTGGCTATTAAGTAAAGATAATAAAAGAGGAGAAATACCTTCCATTTCTTGTAAACATAATGACCAGTAGCCTTGCACTAATTTTTCATCATATTCTTGTTTTTCCACTTTAAGTGAAAAAGAGACAGACGCGATGTGAGAAAACTTTCGGACAAGTTGAGTTGAAAAGCGTTGGAATACCTCTGATGGTAGAATGGTTTGAAAACTAAAGTGAAAATGCCATGATTTTGTTTCACGATCAATTTGTAGCTTTTCAATGCCAGCATTTTCAAAGTGTCGAATCATTACATCTTCTGTTATTTCAATCTGCCCGAGTAGGAGTTGAAATCTCTCTTTTTGTTCTCTCGTAAGTTCCAATCTCTTTCCCCCTTTCTACATATTGAAGGGCTAATATCGGATAAACCATCCTAACATTAGCCCTCATATCATAACATACTATCTATTTTACTATAAAAGTGGAAATTGTCTCGATAAGATTTTCAATTTTCACTTCCAATGTTTCCCCTGATTTCCTACTCTTTAATTCTACAATGCTTTCATCTGCTTTTTTCCCTACCGTAATTCGAACTGGTAGTCCAATTAAATCTGAATCAGCAAATTTCACACCTGGTCTTTCATCACGATCATCATATAAAGCAGTCAAATTATTCAGTTGTAAAAGACTATAAATTTGGTCTGCAAGATTTTTTTGTTCCTCTTTCTTAACATTTATAGGAATAAGATGAACGTCAAATGGAGAAAGCTCTGCTGGCCAAGTTAATCCATTTTCGTCATTAAACTGTTCTGCAACTGCAGCTAGCGTCCTTGAAACTCCAATACCATAACACCCCATAATCATAGGTTGAGTACGGCCATTTTCGTCTAAAAAAGTGGCATTCATCGCCTCGCTATAGCGTGTACCAAGTTTAAATACATGTCCAACCTCAATACCTTTTGCAAAAACAATTTTTCCTTTTCCATCAGGTGATGCATCACCTTCTTGAATAAATCTTAAATCTACATACTGGCGAATCGAAAAATCTCGGTCTGGATTTACACCTTGGTAATGGTAATCTTCTTCATTTGCTCCAGAAATCCCATTAACAACAGATGCAACTGCATGATCGGCAATTACTTCTACTTTATCACAATCGACATGGATTGGACCAAGTGACCCAATCGAACAATTCATGATTTGTTTTGTTTCTTCAGGAGATGCTAATTCTACCATACTTGCCTCGTAGTAGTTTTTCAACTTAATATCATTAACTTCATGATCCCCACGTACAACAACAAGTACAAACTTTTCATCAACTTTGAATAAAAGAGATTTTAAGCACTTTGAAGGTTCAACCTGAAAAAATGAAGCAACTTCTTCAATCGATTTTTTTCCAATCGTTTGAACTTTTTCTAAAGTGGTTAATTCTTCGTTACTCTTTTCATAGTGTGAAATCACTGGTGCCATTTCAATATTTGCAGCATAGGATGATTCGTCAGAATAAGCAATTGTATCTTCACCTACATCAGAGAGTACCATAAACTCGTGAGTATCTTTCCCACCCATTGCACCTGAATCAGCAATTACAGCCCGAAAATTCAACCCGCATCTTGTAAAGATATTTGAGTAGGCCGTAAAAATTTTATCATAGACCTCGTCAAGACTTTCTTGTTTAGAATGGAATGAATAGGCATCTTTCATAATAAATTCCCGACCACGTAATAAACCAAATCTTGGCCGTTTTTCATCTCTAAATTTTGTCTGAATTTGGTAAAGTGTCAGTGGCAACCTCTTATACGATTTTATTTCATCCCTTACAAGACTAGTGATAACTTCTTCATGAGTTGCACCTAAAGCAAAATCTCGTGAATGTCGATCTTGTAGTCGCATTAATTCAGAACCATACGTATACCATCTACCTGATTCTTGCCATAATTCAGCTTGCTGTAAGGCAGGCATTAACAACTCTACCGCACCTGCACGTTCCATTTCTTCCCTAACAATGGTTTCGATCTTTCTTAACACCTTTTGTGCTAATGGTAAATAGCTATAAACACCGCTAGCGTTTTGGCGAATAAAACCAGCTCTTAGCAAAAGCTGATGACTTTTGATTTCTGCATCGGCTGGAATTTCTCGTAAAGTTGGAATTAGCATCGAACTCTGTTTCATCAATAGCACCTCTTATATTGTTTACGATATTATATTTTTATTTAATTATAGGAAAAACTTTTGGATATCATTCCATGTAACAACAAGCATTAACAACATTAATAATGCAAAGCCGATAAAATGAACCATTCCTTCTTTTTGTCGATCGATTGGCTTCCCTCTAACTGCTTCTACAGCAAAGAACATGAGTCGACCTCCATCAAGTGCTGGAATAGGTAACAAATTAACAATTCCTAAATTAATACTTAAGATTGCAGCCCATCTCATTAAGTAATAAATACCAGACTGAGCAACCGTATCTGTTGACACATAAATTCCTACTGGTCCCGAAAGCATGTCGATTGAAAATTGACCTGTTATTAATTTACCTAATCCAAATAATATTTCTCTTGTCCATAAGTATGTCTCTGAAAAACCACTCTTTATAGAAGCTATAACAGACTTCTCGACCGGACCATAAACACCGATAATTCCAATTGTTTCTTCTCCCATTTGCTGTGCTTTTGGTACAACGGTTAACTCCTGAATTGTACCATTGCGATCAACAGTAAACTGCAATTCATTTTCTGGATTTTGCCTAATAATCTTAACAATATCCTGCCAACTACTAACTTCTTGCCCTTCTATTTCCTTAACGATATCATCTTCCTTTAGCCCTGCTTGTAGCGCTGCCCCATCCTCTGTTAATTTCCCAAGTACAGGATCATTGATAGGTGTACCTTGTAAAAGACCAATCACAATGAAAATAGCAAATGCTAAAACAAAGTTCATAAAAGGTCCAGCTGCAATGGCTAAAGTACGTTGCCCTAGTGTTTTAGATGCAAATTGTCGATTATAGGGTGCAATTTGTGTTTCTTGTCCATCGATAATAAAATAAGCCTCATTACTTACTTCATAACGCTGCAATTCCTCATCTTCACCGATCTCATAACCAGTCAAGTATAGCTCATGCTCTAAATCAGCCCGATCAACCTCAATGATACGTGCATCAGGATATTTATCCTTATTATTGATGATAATCTTATTTACTTTCCCTTTAGAATCGAACAATAGTCCAACATTATAGCCGGGTTTTACATCAATCATTTCTGGATCTTCTCCAGCCATTCTAACAAATCCACCTAATGGCAATAAACGAATCGTATAAATAGTTTCATCTCTTTTAAAGGAAAAAACTTTAGGTCCCATACCAATGGCAAATTCACGGCAGAGAATACCTGCTCTTTTAGCAAAAATTAAATGTCCAAGTTCATGAAAGAAAACAAGCGCTCCAAAAATAATAATAAAGGCTATAACAGTTTCCACATGTCTAACCACCTTTTGTTTTTTATACTTTATTCACACGAATTCCAACTAATTTTCTTACATAATTTCTTGTTTCAAGATCAACCTGCTCAATAACCGAAAGATTTGGATTTGGAATGGTAGTATGCTTCTCTAGTGCATCTTCGATAAATTCCTCTATATCTAAAAATGAAATAGCTCCATCTAAAAATGCAGAAACTGCTTCTTCATTTGCTGCATTCAACACCGTTGGAAGTGTTCCACCAATTTTACCAGCTTGAAATGCATAGTCTAAGCATCTATACCTTTCGTAATCTACTTTGCTAAAATGAAGTCTTCCAACTTCACTAAGATTTAATTTTTGGGCTGATGGATGAATAAATCGATCTGGATAGGTTAAGGCAAACTGGATTGGTACTCTCATATCAGGTGTTCCTAGTTGAGCAATAACACTACTGTCATGAAACTCAACAAGAGAATGAATGATACTTTCTTTATGTAATAGAACATCAATTTTATCATAAGGCATGTCAAATAACCAGTGTGCTTCAATTACTTCAAGTCCTTTATTCATCATAGTAGCAGAGTCGATTGTAATCTTTGCACCCATGCTCCAATTTGGATGATTAAGCGCTTCTTCTACGGTAACTCCTGCTAATTCTTTTCTTGACTTATCTCTAAAACTTCCTCCTGATGCAGTAAGGATTATTTTTTCAATTGCCTTTTGGTTTTCCCCTTGTAAGCATTGGAAAATAGCAGAATGCTCACTATCAACTGGCAACATTGTAACACCTTTTCTTTTTACCGCATCCATTACAAGATGACCAGCAGTCACGAGTGTTTCCTTGTTAGCAATTGCAATCGTCTTTCTAGCCTCAATCGCTTGTAAAGTAGGGTATAGGCCAACACTACCAACCACGGCGTTTACTAATATAGACGAGTCACTATATGTGGCCACTTCTACCAAGCCTTCATCTCCATAAGCAAATTTAATTTCGCCAGTAAATTCCGTTCTTAACAAATCGAATGCCTCTTTTGTCTTAACGGACACTAGTTTTGGAGAAAAATCTTTTATGATTTCACGTGCTGCATTGAGATTATTACCTACAGACATTGCTACAAGCTCTAACTCTTTAGGATGATTTTTTATTACATCTAATGTTTGTCTCCCTATAGAACCTGTCGCTCCTAATAGACTTACTTTTTTCACAAACTCACTCCCTAGAAGTTGCTTCCTATTTTTAAGATATTAACGACAGAAGAAAGTAAAGCACTGGTAATGCAAATAACCAACTATCAACTCTGTCTAATATCCCACCATGCCCTGGAAGCAATTGACCTGAATCTTTAACTTGATAATGCCTCTTTAGGGCAGATTCGACCAGGTCCCCAATTTGTCCAAAAACAGACAAGAAAATAGTGATAACAATCACTGTACCTATTGATAATTCAAGCGGTATAAATGAAATATAAATAATAGCAATCATTATTGCGATCACAATTCCACCCAGTGACCCTTCAATCGTTTTATTTGGACTAATGTCTGGCCATAGCTTTCTCTTTCCAATTGCTCGTCCGATAAAATAAGCACCAGAATCAGTAGCCCATACAACAAAAAGCACGAAAAATACGTACTGTATTCCAATTCCCCGGACTTCAATTAAATACAAGAACCCTAAACCAACGTATAATGTGGCTAAAATAGTAAAACCAACATCATCAAAAGTAAATTTATTCTTAGTCACAACTGTATATGCTAAAAACAATAAAACAGCCAGTATAATTAGTTCCATTTTTGTTAAATTCATTTCATTCAATAAGTAAGTATACTGACTTGGTAACAAAAAGGTCCATAATAACATGACCGTTATGATGCCAGGAAATGACAGGATCGAAATTCTCTTCATTCTTAATAACTCAAATAGAGCGATCGTTGCTAGAGCGTAGGTAAAAACTGTAAAGATAAAGCCTCCAATAAATAATATTGGAAGAAATACAGCAGCTGCTCCTACACCTGTAATAATACGTTGCTTCAATTGATCATCATCACCTTTTTATATGCCTCCAAATCGGCGTCCTCTGTTTTGATAGGCATGAATTGCTTCAAATAAATGCTTTTCCTTAAAATCTGGCCACAGAACATTTGTAAACCAAAACTCAGAGTAGGCAAGCTGCCAAAGCATAAAATTACTAAGTCGCATCTCTCCACTCGTGCGGATTAGCAAATCGGGATCATCCAAATCATGAGTCATTAAATAAGAAGCAAAAACCTCCTCATTTATCTCTTCATTAATAAGATTGTTTTTATAATCCATTACTATACGTTCGACCGCATGGACGATTTCTGAACGGCTTCCATAGTTAAGAGCAAAATTTAGAACTAAACCTGTATTATTTCTTGTGTCATTAACAGCTTTTTCAACAGCTATTAAAGTATGCTCTGGAAGTCTACTTTTATCTCCCATAATTCTTACTTGTACATTCTCCTCCATTAATTCTGGGAGAAATGTATTCAGAAACTCTTCTGGAAGTTTCATAAGATAGCTTACTTCATCTTTTGGTCGTTTCCAATTTTCGGTAGAAAATGCATAAACCGTTAATGCTTTTACACCTAACTCATTGGCTAGTCTTGTTACCCTTCTTACAACCTTCATGCCTTCATGGTGTCCAGCTGATCTCGGTAAAGCCCGCTTTTTTGCCCATCTACCATTTCCATCCATGATTATGGCTATGTGGTTAGGAATAGGTCCATCCAATATTTGCTCTTTTGTTATTGAATTGGACTTTTTCTTCCAACTTAACATTCGTTTTAACATAAAACTAGTCCTCCATCGAACTTGAAATTCATCTAACTAGTAATGTTTATTAGTTTATATTGTTCCCACATGCTAGTAGACAGTATTAACAAAAAAACCCCCTGTAAACGTAAGAGGGTCTTTTTACAATATATTGTACAGTGAAATGGTTTAGACTTCCATGATTTCTTTTTCTTTTTCTTTCGATACATTGTCAACCTTAGCGATAGATTCATCGGTCATCTTTTGAACATCATCCGTATAACCTCTTAATTCATCTTCAGTTATTTCACCATTTTTCTCTAGTTTTTTAAGGTCATCATTTCCATCACGACGAATGTTTCTAATCGCAACCTTAGCCTCTTCAGCATATTTTTTAACCAACTTCACCAGCTCGCGTCGACGCTCTTCAGTTAAAGCAGGGATGCTGATTCGAATAATAGAACCATCATTTGTAGGGTTTAATCCAAGGTCGGATTTTAAGATTGCTTTTTCAATATCTCCAAGAATTGATTTGTCATATGGCTGGATGACAAGCAGTCTAGCTTCAGGTACATTCACAGACGCTAGTTGATTGATTGGTGTTGGCGCACCATAATAATCAACTGATAATTTATCCAACAAGGCAGGGTTTGCACGACCGGCACGTACACTAGCAAGCTCTCTTGAAAAAGCTTGGATTGCTTTATCCATTTTTTCTTTTACTTGATTTAATGTTGTTTTCGCCATTCCTATTTCCCCCTTACAATTGTCCCGATATTTTCACCTAGTACAGCACGTTTGATATTTCCTTCTTCCATTATTGAAAACACAATAAGAGGAATATCATTATCCATACAAAGTGATGAAGCAGTTGAATCCATTACTGCTAAACCTTCTTTGAGTACATCTAAATATGATAAAGTTTCATATTTCACAGCATTTGCGTCTTTTGTTGGATCTGCACTGTATACACCATCAACATTATTTTTGGCCATGAGAATAACATCAGCCTCAATTTCTGCTGCTCTAAGCGCTGCTGTAGTATCAGTTGAAAAGTATGGATTTCCAGTTCCTGCTGCAAAAATGACAACTCGTTTCTTTTCTAAGTGACGAATCGCTTTTCTTCGTATGTATGGTTCTGCAACCTGACGCATTTCAATCGATGTTTGAACACGAGTTTGAATACCCTGATTCTCTAAACTATCTTGCAATGCCAATGAATTCATTACAGTTGCTAACATTCCCATATAGTCTGCAGTTGCACGATCCATTCCCATCTCACTACCGATTTTTCCACGCCAAATGTTTCCACCGCCAACAACTACTGCAACTTCAACACCAAGTTCAGCAATTTCTTTTACTTGTTGTGCTACAGATTGAATAACAACGGGATTAATACCAAAACCTTGATCCCCTGCTAACGCTTCACCACTTAGTTTTAATACTACACGTTTATATTTAGAGCTACTCATAACTACCTCCATGTTTTAAAAAAGGGAACACACCATGTGTTCCCTATCTTTATACAATCAGATCCCACTATTACCGTTCGATAAATCTCCTATAAGCGATTTATCTAACCCGATTCCTGTTAAGAGAAAAGGTCACTTTTTCATTTAATACTTATTAAGTATTATTATTTTTTCACTTGGTTCATTACTTCTTCAGCGAAGTTATCTTGACGTTTTTCAATACCTTCTCCAACTTCGTAACGAACAAAGCTAGTAACAGTTGCACCTTTTGATTCAACAAATTGACGTACTTTTAAGTCTGGATTTTTAACAAAGCTTTGATCTAATAAGCAAATATCTTCGAAGAATTTGCTTAAACGACCTTCAACCATTTTTGCAACGATGTTTTCTGGTTTACCTTCGTTTAATGCTTGTTGAGTTAATACTTCACGCTCACGATCTGTTTCTTCTTGGGATACTTGGTCACGAGAAATGTATTTTGGGTTAACTGCAGCAATATGCATTGCAACATCTTTAGCAGTAGCTTCATCAGTTGTTCCTTCAAGAACTGTTAATACACCAATACGTCCACCCATATGTAAGTATGCACCAAATGCAGCGTTATCTGATTTGCTAGCAACAACAAAACGACGTAATGTAATTTTTTCACCAATTTTTGCAATCGCTGCATTAATATATTCAGAAACAGCTACACCACTATCCATTTTTTGTTCTAAAGCTTCTTCAGCAGTAGCAGGCTTGTTTTTTAATAAGAATGCTGCAAGATCTTTAACTAATACTTGGAACCCTTCGTTTTTAGCAACGAAATCTGTTTCTGAATTCACTTCTAAAAGTACAGCTTCGTTTCCTTCTACTTGAATATATGTTGTACCTTCAGCAGCAATACGATCTGATTTTTTTGCAGCTTTTGCGATTCCCTTTTCACGAAGGTAATCAATTGCTTTTTCCATATCACCATCAGTTTCAGTTAGTGCTTTTTTACAATCCATCATTCCAGCACCTGTTTTTTCACGTAACTCTTTTACCATTTGAGCAGTAACTGCCATAATCTATTTCCTCCTTGAATACGTTAAATATGTATAAGCTATTTTTGATTAAATATGATATATAACCTTTGGCTATGTGCATGTTAGCTATATATAGTATGACATTCCACACAAAAAATTATAGGTTATATTTTTGCTAAAATTAAATACAAATCAAACTATTCTTTAAAAAAAGGTGATAAAAGGCTATATCCCTCTTATCACCCTTTTCACTTAAGCTGAAGTTTCTTCACCTTGTTTAGCTTCTAAAATCGCATCAGCAATTTTAGCTGTAAGAAGTTTCACAGCGCGAATTGCATCATCGTTTGCAGGGATAACGTAATCAATTTCATCTGGATCACAGTTTGTATCAACGATTCCCACGATTGGAATGTTTAACTTGTGAGCCTCAGCAACTGCAATACGCTCTTTACGAGGATCAATGATAAATAAAGCATCAGGTAATTGCTTCATATCTTTGATTCCGCCTAAGAATTTCTCTAAGCGCTCAAGTTCTTTTTTAAGTTGAACTACTTCTTTCTTCGGAAGTACATCAAATGTACCATCTTCTTGCATTCTTTCGATATCTTTTAAACGCTTAATACGTTTTTGGATTGTTTCGAAGTTTGTTAAAGTACCACCTAACCAACGTTGGTTAACATAGTACATTCCAGAACGTTCTGCTTCTTCTTTTACTGAGTCTTGAGCTTGTTTTTTAGTACCAACAAATAACATAGTACCACCATTAGCTCCTAGCTCTTTTACGAAGTTATAAGCTTCCTCAACCTTTTTAACTGTTTTTTGTAGGTCGATGATATAAATTCCGTTACGCTCTGTGAAGATGTAACGTTTCATTTTTGGGTTCCAACGGCGTGTTTGATGACCGAAATGAACACCAGCTTCAAGCAATTGCTTCATTGAAATTACTGACATTTTTTGTTCCTCCTAATGGTTTTTATTCCTCCGCTTATATCATCTTTAAACATCACTATCTGTGACAGCACCAAATGCTTAAATCTATAAGCGTGTGTATTAACACCAAGGAGTAATATAACATATCGGAGTTCTACAATCAAGAAAAATTTAGCTATTTTTGACGAAATTTTAATAAAAGCTCGATTTCAGTCTTACCTTTATTCAATTTTTTTGCAATTTCTTCTATTGTGGCTCCAGAATTATAGTAAGATAACACCTGCTCTTGAAGAGATTGCTCTTTTCCAAAAAAATCACTTTCGGTCTGTGGCTCTTTTTCAATTTCGGGACTTGTTTGATGTGTTACTTCTTCATCAAAAGATGGAAGTAATTCCTTAACATCTTCATTTGAAATTTTCTCTTCCACTACTTGAAAAGAACTGGATTCGTTATTTTTAAATTTTAAGTTTTGCTCAACGAAATTTATTTCATTGTTCTTATCAAATTGTTTAGTATGTTTAATCTCTTTGGTTGATTGGTTAAGTCTTTCTAATAACTGCTCATTTTCTTCCTTGATTTGCATGATATAACCAGTGAAGGCTGCTTCAATTTCCGAAAACATATGGGCTTGCTTTCTTTCCATATCCTTAAAATATGTCAACCTTTGGTATACCAAAATCATACTAAAAAAAAGGATTCCAATGAGTGTAAAGCATACTAAAAATAAAAAAGTCGTCATTTTATCCCTCGTCTATCCACTAATATCAATATTTTTCCCTTTTGTAGGATGTTTTTTTGAAGAGGATTCTTTTTTCTTTTTTTGTCCCTCACGGCTCTCATTCTGGTTTCTTTCCCTATGTAGTCTTAATTTTTCATTTTCACCTTTTTTTGTAACTTGCTTATTTTTAATTATGTCTTCTTTTTGTTTACTAACTGCCAATTGTTCCTGATAGACCTGGCCTTTTTGATTTAGTTCATTCGTCATTTTACCAAATTCGTGAGTTCGTGGAAGTGCGACTTGTAATTCTAACAATTTTAAACTCATGGTTCCACTTCCTTTTTAAATGAGTATATACCAAAGGGAGAACATGAAAAGATATTGTTAAATTGACAATTCATTTCTCCCTATGATTTAAAATTGAGATTGATCTAAATACTGCTTCAGCTTCAATAATGCCTTTGAATGAATTTGTGAGATTCTTGATGTTGATAAGCCCATGACATGCCCAATCTCGGTTAAAGTAAGTTCCTCATGATAAAATAAGCTAATAACTAATTGTTCATTTTCATTTAGCTGTTTAATTACATTTACTAATTGTGAAATTCGTTCCTTTTTTAACAAATTATCTTCAGGTGTAAGTGAAGAGGTGTCTTTAATCGTAAACTCAAGTCCTTCTTTGCCCTCACTATCTCCATGATGCTCGTCCATTGAGAGTACATTTGAAAAAAAACCTTCATTTATTATTTGAAGTACTTCTTCTTCGCTCATCCCCAGTTCTAAAGCTAATTCTTTAGTCGTTATGTTTCTCATATGTTTTTGTTCTAACTGCTGTATGGTGGTATCTATTTTCTTTGCTTTTTCTCGTAAACTTCTTGGTAGCCAATCCTCTTTTCTTAATCCATCAAGGATTGCTCCACGTACTCTAAAAGAAGCATAGGTGTCGAACTTCAAATCTCTCGTTGGATCAAACTTTTCAAGTGCATCGTATAATCCCATTAAACCAAAGCTTTTTAAATCGTCCGTACTAACACTTTTAGGCAAGCCAACCGAAATTCTTTGAACGTGATATGCTACAAGTGGCATATATTTTCTTATTAGAACATCACCTGCATGAGAGTCACGTGAGTCAATCCATTGCCGCCAATATATTTGATTGTCACTTACTACCATTTGTGACATTTTTCTCCTCCTCTTCATGCGAATATCTTATTTTGACTTTTCTAGATTTAGATAATTTTAATTCCTTGATTAACAGTTCGAATTGTTAAAGAGGCTGTAGAAGGATTAAATTCAATCGTCCTTCCTTGATTACCACCCACATCTGAAGCAACTAGATCGATTCTATACTTTTCGAGTTCTAGTTTTACTGCATCGACATTTCTAGGTCCTATGCGCATCAAATCACTGTTCGATAAAAAAGGGAACATCTGAGCACCACCAGCAATTTTTGCTTTCAAAAAATTTGCACGTCCACCTTTTATCATAACCAATTTTATCAATTCTGCTATTCCTGTATCAGCATATTTAGCATGGTTTAGGTTACCAGATTTTGCATGTGATGAGTCTGGTAACATGATATGAACTAATCCAGCAACATTTAAATATTCATCGTAGATAATTACACCTACACAAGATCCTAAACCAGATGTTCGAATCGTTTGTGGAGATTTCACTACATTCATATCAGCAATTCCTACTTTAATGGTTTGGTCAACTTGATTCATCTTCATTTACTCCTAAAGCACGGAAAAGTTTTTCAAATGAATCTGGATCTGGTAATAGAAAAAATTGTCCATTTACACAATCATGGTTTTGTTGATCTACTTCATTTATTGCTGCATCAATAATAATGGCATAATCACTGACCTGCGACAATTCTAAAAGTCCATAACCTAGTATTGCACCTACCATATCGATCGATAAAGCTGGAACTGTTGGATATAAATTTAAGTTGGTGAAGTCAGACAAGGATGATAAATACGTCCCTGATAATATATTTCCTAATTCTTGTAATGCGGATAACCCAAGATCTGACGAAACTAGGTCTTCGTAACTTTCATTTTTTTCACCGGTTAAATACTGAATAAACCGTGAAGCTTGTTTAAGCGAAAGGACAAAAAACATACTTCCTGGAGCATCTCCTTCTATTCGAAGAAAGACACTTGCAACAACATGATCAGGACCACCAACTAACTCCATCATTTCGTCAAAAGACACTACACGAACAACGGGGACTTTCATATCAATTTTCTTATTTAGTAAAGTAGATAAAGCTGTTGCAGAATGACCTGCACCAATATTTCCAATCTCTTTTAATATATCAATATGATTAGAAGTAATATTGTTAAAAAAAGACATGCTCTTTACCCCATTACCGTTTCGTTTGTATGATTCATTTGAAGAACCTCTTCTAAATTTAACAGAATTAACAGCCGATCATCGATTTTAGCCACACCATCAATATAATCAACTGTCATAGCCCCAATAACCTCTGGCTGTGGTTCAATTGAGTGAATCGGGATATCAATTACATCATTTGCCGCATCAACAATCATGCCTACTTCATAGTCTTCATGAGAGATAATAATAGTTCTCGTGTTTTCTGTATAAGGTTCTTCTTTCATTCCAAATAGCTTTCTTAAGTCTATGATTGGTGTTATGACTCCACGGAGATTAATAACACCTTTTACAAAATTAGCGGTACGTGGTACCCGTGTTATGGTTAAAAGTTTTTCAATTGAACGAACTTTATCAACTGGAATTACATATTCTTCTTTTAATAATTCAAAAACAATGACCTTTGAAATAGATTGTTCCACTTCACTCATATTATCTTCCCCTTTGACCTGCTTCACGATTATTTTATTAATGCATTACAATCGATTATTAACGCTACTTGTCCATCTCCAAGTATAGTTGCACCAGAAATTGCAAACACAGATGATAAATAATTTCCTAATGACTTCAAAACCACCTCTTGTTGTCCAATAAATGAGTCAACGACAAATCCGGCTGATTTATCACCTTTTTTCACAATAACAACAGAAACATATTCATCCTCACTATCAGTAGCCGGGACCTCGAACAAATCTTCTAAGAAAACTAAAGGAATAATCTTATTTCTAAAATCGATCACCTTTTGATTATGGGCGCTTAGGATTTCATCCTTCTTAATAATCGTCGTCTCAATGATAGATGATAAAGGAATTGCATATTTCTCCTCTCCTAATTCAATAAGTAGAACAGAAATAATAGATAAGGTTAGTGGTAATTGAATAAGGAATGTTGAACCTTTTCCTTCAATAGAATCGATTGTAATTGAACCACCCAGAGATTCAATTGTGCTTTTTACTACATCTAATCCTACACCTCTACCAGATACATCAGATATCTTATCTGCCGTCGAGAATCCTGATGAAAGAATTAAATCAAAAATTTGCTTTTCAGTCATACTTTCTACTTCATACTCAGTAAGAACTCCTTGCTTTAAAGCTTTTGCAATTACTTTATCTTTATTAATTCCTGCACCATTATCTTGAATCTCAATAAATACATGATTTCCACTATGATATGCCTTGAGGATTAAAGTACCTTCTTCATTCTTACCGTTAGATAATCGTACATCTGGTGTTTCAATTCCATGGTCTATCGCATTGCGAATTAGATGAACAAGAGGGTCTCCAATTTCATCAATAACGGTACGATCTAACTCGGTCTCTGCTCCAATTATCTGCAAGTCTATTTTCTTATTAAGATCCCTCGCCAACTGACGGACCATTCTAGGAAATCTATTAAACACTGTTTCAACTGGAACCATTCTCATATTTAAAATGATGTTTTGGAGATCACTCGATATTCGAGACATTCTTTCAACTGTTTCAGAAAGTCCGGAATGTGTTAATTCACGAGAGATTTGCTCTAAACGGCCACGATCAATCACTAGTTCTTCAAATAAATTCATTAAGATATCCAAGCGCTCTATACTTACACGTATGGTTTTATTATTTAGATTTGCAGCTTTTTGCTGATTTCTACTATTCTTGGAATCTTCTACGCTTTGAGAAGACATATCTTCGGTTTTTTCCTCAGTTGCTACCGCAATTTCTGCTTTTGTTTCATCATTTGTATCTTTTTGTAATGAAATACGATCTAAAGAAACATCATTTGCAACGACAGATTCAACTTCAGATACTTTCATAATTCTATTTTCAAGTTCTTCTTTTGTAACTCTTGTTACATAAGAAACTATAAATGTCTGTTCAAATTTTTCTTCCTCTAATAAATCTACACTAGGTGTTGATTTAATAATTTCACCTACCTGTTCTAAAACCTCAAAAACCATAAAAACACGTGCAGCCTTTAACACACAATCTTCTCTCAAGGTTATTTGTGTTTCATAGATGTTAAAGCCTTGCTCTTTAGATTGTTGTAGGACTGTATACTCGAATTCATCATATTTCGAAGACAGATTTAAAGGAGATTGGTTCTTTATGGTATCTTGAACAGTTTGTTCGATTCCTGAACCATCTGCTAGGCTCTCTCCGTTTTCAATTCTGACTAAAGAAGAGACTACATCGGAAACATCCTTTTTTCCGTTTCCTCCATCTGCTATAGAGAATATCATTTCTTCAAGATAATCTACTGCCTTAAACACAACATCTAATATAGCCGGTGTAACCTTTATTTTATTATTGCGGATTCCATCTAAAACATTTTCCATTTGATGTGTCAAACTTGCTAAATCCTCATACCCCATTGTTGCCGACATCCCTTTTAATGTATGTGCCGAACGAAAAATAACATTCACAATTTCCAGATTAGAAGGATTTTTCTCAAGCTCTAAGAGTTGTTCATTACATGTTTGAAGATGTTCTTTACTTTCGTCTATAAACACTTCTAAATATTGACTAATATCCATGATTATTCTCCCTTACATCCCAATATGTTTTAATATAACCTCTGCAATTTCATCAACATTTGCAACTTCATCTACTTGTTTGGTCTCAATCGCGACTTTAGGCATACCAAACACAACTGAAGTTTTTTCTGATTCAGCAATGGCCTTCGTATTGCCACCATTTTTCAATTGAATTAGTCCTTTAGCACCATCAGAACCCATTCCAGTCATAATAACAGCAACTTTAGAATAATCCTTTAACCTGCTAACGGATTCGAACATCACATCAACAGATGGTCGATGACCGTTCCGTATTTCAGATTGATCTAATCGAATAGCTAATGATGTTCCAACCTCTTTTATCTTCATGTGCCAACCACCTGGAGCTATATAGGCTACTCCTTTTTTTAGAATCTCTCCATTTTCCGCTTCTTTTACTTCAATCTCACAAATTGAGTTTAAACGCTTCGCGAGTGATTGAGTAAATCCCGCTGGCATATGCTGTACGATAAGAATCGGTGCAGTAAAATTTCCTGGAAGTTTTGTAAGAACATACTGTAGAGCTCTTGGTCCACCAGTTGATGTTCCAATACACAAAATTTTCTTTTTTACACCCTTATTATTTAGTTCTTTTATACTAGTACTATCATTTATATTATACGATATTTTCTTATTTTGTAGTGGTTTTATTAATTCTGTTATATTAACTCTACTTGAATGCAGTACTTTAGTCACAATCTCA
Organism: Bacillaceae bacterium; assembly: GCA_041640535.1. Classification (GTDB taxonomy): domain Bacteria; phylum Bacillota; class Bacilli; order Bacillales; family Bacillaceae_L; genus Litchfieldia. Next base: position 4,907 of record JBEQAC010000019.1, on the reverse strand, counting down.
TCTCTTACTTTATGTAAATCAAGTGAAATAGATCCTGATGGTTTAGCAATAAAATCGACTGCTCCAGCTTGCATAGCAATTATTGTATTTTCAGCACCTTGTTTTGTTGTGCTTGATAGCATGATAACAGGAATCCTATAATGAGTATTGATTTCTTTTAATGCTTCCAGCCCATTCATAATGGGCATTTCCACATCCATTGTGATAACATCTGGTTTTAAGGTTTGCAATTTTAGTAGACAATCCTGTCCATTACGTGCTGTACCAATAACCTCAATGTTAGGTTCATTATTTAAAAAATCTGAAATAAGTTTACGCATAAAAGCGGAATCATCTACAACTAGAACTTTTAATGAGTTCATGGATCTTACCTCTCTTATCTTTTCTTCATGAGATGTCGAAGTCGCGAAATAAAACCACTAGGCAGTGTAGCGGAATTACCAGAAGGTAATTGAGTATGAATATACTTTCGAACTACTTCTTCAATTGCTTTACTGATAGTAGATTTTGGTGAAAAGAGAAGAAAAGGTACCTGGTGTCTTACTGCCCTAATGACAATTTTATCATCAGGAAGGCATCCTAGCTTTATGGTCTCTTTATTTAAAAAGTTTTTAACAGCCTGATCGATTCTATTAATCGTTTCTAAGCCTTCTTTTTCTGATAAAACTTTGTTTACAATTAAATAAAATGGGATTGTTTTTGATACAGAGCATATATGCTTCATCGCAGAGTATGCATCAGTGATTGATGTTGGTTCTGGTGTAGTAATAACAATAATCTCGTCAACCGTTAATAAAAACTGCAAACTTTCTTCAGAGATTCCAGCACCCATATCAAAGATCAAGAAATCGTATTCAGGTAAAATATCATTCATTTGATCGACAAAATAAGTGAATTTTTGCTCATCTAATTTAAACAATCCAGAAAGTCCTGTACCTCCAGAGATATAGGAAAGTTGATTTGATCCTTGTATAATTAAATCTCGAATTGAAAGATCATTTTCAAATAAATCAACAAAGGAATGCTTAGAAGAGGTTCCCATTAAAATATCAATATTCCCCATCCCAATATCCATATCAAATAACAACACTTTATATCCTCGATTTGATAAAGAAAGCGAAAAATTCAAGGAAAAGTTAGATTTTCCTACTCCGCCTTTTCCACTTATAACTGCGATTGACTTTTTATGAATATTTTGTTTTGCTAACAAGCGCTTTCTTAAATTCTCTGCTTGATCAGTCATCTTCAATCTACTCCAACTAACGTATTTACAATTGTAGCAGGTGTTGCTGGTTTAATATCATCCGGTACATTTTGACCATTAGTTATATAGGCTACACCAAGTTTATGCTGAAGAATAAAATTAACCATTTGACCATAATGAGCGGTTTCATCAATCTTTGTGAAGATACATTTTTCTATCTCTATTAAGGCAAATTGTTTATATATTTCTGTCATATCTGACTGCTTTGAAGTCGAGCTTAGAACTAAAAATGTCTCAAGATTTTTATCAAAATCAATAATTTTTTTTAAGTCTTCAACATATTGTCTATTTCTAAAGTTTCTACCTGCAGTATCAATAAAAACGACATCGTAATCAGAAAATCGTTCTTTTGCTTTTCGAAAATCATCTATATTATAACTAACCTCTATCGGGACACCGAGAATTTTTGCATATGTTTTCAGTTGGTCAATGGCAGCGATTCGATAAGTGTCCGTCGTAATAAAGGCTACCTTTTTCCCATCTCGAAGAATGGCTTCGGCAGCGAGTTTTGCTAATGTCGTTGTTTTTCCAACACCTGTAGGTCCAACAACACTAACGTATTTTTTCTTATACGTTATTCCCCCAAAGGACAGAGTTGTTAGTTTATTAATTAATTGTTGTCGTAGGTATTGTATCAATTGTTTATTTGTTAGCTGTTCTTGATGGCTATACCATTGTTTTAATAACGAGGAAGTAATCTCCTGACGAACCGCTAATTCAAGCTCTTGCTCTACTAATAAAGAATCAATTTTTTTAATTTGAACTGGATATTGTTCTACTACTTGACCATCTTTTAAGCTTATTCTTGCCATTAATTCTTTTAATTCTCTAAGCTCATCCATTACATCGGTTGTAGAAATGTTAGAAGCCACCTGTGTAATTGGTGCTTCTAACTGAATTTCCGTGTTAGGCTTTTTTGGTTTTTCTTTTAAAACCGGCTTAGGCGTAGTCGTTATTGGGTCAATAGCAGCAATGACTTCAATATTTTTCTTTCGGAATAATCCTAAAAAACCAGCCTTATGAACGATTTTCGAATTCAAAATGACAGCTTCATTTCCTAATTCTGCACGAATCATTTTCATTGCTTCAGGCATGGATGAAGCCTCATATTTTTTTACCTTCATTCAATATTCACCATCCCAATGCTTTGGATCTCAACATTTGCTTCTAATTCATTGTAAGAAAGTACAGGTACCTGTGGAAAATATCGATCAATTAATTGTCTCAAATACATTCTTACTGCAGGTGAACATATTAGGATTGGAGATTGCTGTTGTAGCGATAATTGCTCAAGCTGACCTGCAATTGCCTCAATGATGCTTTGAGAAACTGATGGGTCAAGGGATAAATAATTTCCGTGCTCAGTTTGTTGAACACCGTCCGCTATCGCTTTTTCAACTTTTCCCGAAACGGTAACAACTTTCATCGTTTCCCCTTGATTAACAAAACTATTTGTGATTTGTCTCGCTAATGCCTGACGAACATACTCAGTTAGTAAATCTATATCAGTTGAAAGCTTACCGTAATCTGCTAAGGTTTCAAAAATAATAGGTAAATTCCGAATCGATACTTTTTCTTTTAAAAGCTTAGCTAATACGCTTTGTACATCTCCAATTGATAATGGTGTTGGTGTTACTTCTTCGACTAAAATCGGATGTGAATCTTTAAGATGATCAATAAGCTGTTTTGTTTCTTGTCTTCCGATTAGTTCATGTGCATTGGCTTTGATTACCTCAGTGATATGAGTAGAAACAACAGATGGAGGGTCAACAACAGTATAACCAAACATCTCTGCTCTATCTTTCATTTCTTCCGATATCCATTTTGCTGGTAATCCGAACGATGGTTCAATCGTATCAATACCTTCAATCGATTCATCTTCAACACCTGGACTCATTGCCAAATAATGATCTAGTAAAAGCTCTCCTCTTGCAAATTCATTCCCTTTTATTTTAAGTCTGTATTCATTTGGTTGTAATTGAATATTATCTCTTATTCTCACTACAGGAATAACTAATCCTAACTCAATGGCTAATTGTCTACGAATCATAACAATTCGGTCTAAAAGGTCTCCTCCCTGGTTTGTATCAGCTAGTGGAATTAAACCATAGCCAAATTCAAATTCGATTGGATCGACATTTAATAGACTTACCACACTTTCAGGACTTTTCATTTCATCAATTTCTACTTCTTCTTCATACTCCTGTGGAATGAGTTCTTCTTTTTCTTTTGTCTTGGTAATCATATATCCACCAAACGCAAGTAATCCTGCTATAGGTGTAGTTAGTAACAAATGGATAGGAGTAAATAACCCTAAAAGGAAAATCGTTCCTGCAGTAACATAAAGCATTTTAGGAAATGCAAATAACTGTGATGTAATATCTTTTCCTAAGTTTCCGTCAGATGCTGCTCTTGTTACTACTATTCCCGTAGCAGTTGAAATTAATAATGCTGGGATCTGACTTACAATTCCATCCCCTACAGTTAGCAGGGTGAATTTTTGTATCGCTTCAGGAAAGCTTAAGCCCATTTGAGTCATGCCAATAATAAAGCCAAAAAGTAAATTTATAAGGACGATAATGATTCCAGCTATCGCATCTCCTTTTACAAATTTACTCGCTCCATCCATGGCACCATAAAAATCTGCCTCTTTTGAAATTTTTTCTCGTCTTTCACGGGCATCCTTTTCTGAGATTAACCCAGCATTTAAATCTGCATCGATCGCCATTTGTTTTCCCGGCATCGCATCTAATGTAAATCTTGCTGCAACCTCAGATACACGTTCTGATCCTTTTGTGATAACGACAAACTGAATAATAACTAAGATTAAAAACACAACAAAACCAACTAAAACTTTTCCGCCTACAACGAAAGTACCAAAGGTTTCTACAACACCACCTGCTTCACCATTACTTAATATCGAACGTGTTGTTGAGACGTTTAGTCCTAAACGGAAAAGTGTTAATAGTAATAATAAAGAAGGAAATATAGAAAATTGAAGTGGTTCTTGCATATTCATAGAAGTCAAAAGAACAAGTAAAGCAAGAGAAATATTAATTATAATAAATACGCTTAGCATCCATGATGGGAAAGGGATAATCAGCATTGCAACAATTAATACAACACTTAATAATACGGATAGATCTCTTGCTGACATGGTTTTCTCTCCCTTTAAAGTACTTTTCTGAGGAATGTTACATTATTTTCTTTAATCGATATACATACGCTAAAATTTCAGCAATTGCTTTAAAATATTCATCAGGAACAACGTCCCCGATTTCTGTTTGAGCGTACAATGCCCTTGCTAATGGACGATTTTCAACAGTGATTACATCATGTTCTTTTGCTATTTCTTTAATCTTTTGTGCGACAAAATCAACACCTTTAGCAACTACGTACGGGGCATCTGCTTTATTTTCATCATATTTAAGAGCAACAGCATAGTGAGTCGGATTGGTAATGATAACATCCGCCTTTGGAACATCCTGCATCATTCGTTGCATGGCCATTTCACGCTGCTTTTGCTTTATTTTTGATTTTATAAGGGGGTCTCCCTCAGTTTTTTTGTATTCATCTTTAATGTCTTGTTTTGACATTCTGATATTTTTTTCAAAATCATAACGCTGATATAAATAATCTAAAA
>JBEQAC010000018.1:0-26170 GCA_041640535.1 Bacillaceae bacterium | reverse complement strand
TAAGGTATGTTGATTTGCACTCCAGGTGTGTGCTTTCCGCGGGGCAGGTGATGAGCCTCCTCGTGCCTGCGGGGTCTCATCCTTCCTGCAGATCCCGCAGGAGTCACACACCTTCCGTTCCAATCAAGTGAGCCATCTAATTCGTTTTAAAAACAACAATCTTTTAGAAAACAGCCTATCTTTTAATGAGTTTCATTGCTCTTTCAGGGTAATCGGTAATAATCGCATCACATTGATAGGAAATAAATTTCTTCATATTGATTTTATCATTTATTGTAAATGGCCGTATTGCGATATTATGGAGATGACATTGTTGGACCGTTTCGTGTTTAACCGTTGGATGATAGGGATGGATACCTCTAAGTCCTAATTTTCTAGCGTATTCCCATGGCTCATAGATTTTTTCCATATATAATAGAGCTGCTTCAATCGAAGGATCAATCGAATGTGCCTTCACCATGCTTTCATGGTTAAAAGAGGATAAAATGACTCTCTTCTGAAGCTTATAGGAATGAATAAGCTTAATTGTATCCTCTTCGATATTTCTATAATCTATTAAATTATTTTTTAATTCTACATTGAGTTCAAGCTTATTACCACTCGCCCATTTAAATACTTCTTCCAACGTCGGAATGCCACAGAATCCATATTTTTTTGAAAACTTAAAGCTCGCATCTAACTTTTGTAGCTCTTTTAGCTTTAAATCTTTCACCCAGCCTTTTCCATTCGTTGTTCTGTCCACTTTTTCATCATGGATGACAACAAGTATCCCATCCTTTGACATTTGTACATCTAATTCAACCCCCTGTGCCCCGACCCGCTCAACTTCCTTAAATGAAATCATCGTATTCTCCGGATGAGTACCTGCTGCACCTCTATGACCAAATATCTTCGTGTTCGCCATATGATGTCATCCTCCTTTTTGTTATAATTATGTATAATAATGATAAGTACAACTTATCACAAGTTTTTGCTAAATGGAGGGAAGCATTTTGAAACCATTACAAATCAGTGCAGAAACCGCACAAAAATTATCAAAAGCATTAGGTGTCCCATTAGAACAAATTATGCATATGCCTCAGCATATATTAATACAAAAAATGGTGGAACTTGAGAAAGAAAACAACCCTAAATAAAATAATTAAGCCGCTATCTTCATAGTATTGAAGATAGCGTTCATTCCATTAAAACATTTACCAGAATTTATTACCAATATTCACATTTAAATCCGGATCAAAATTAAAATAAGCTTGAGTTTTAGGGCTTACTTCAACATTACTATACAATTCAGGATTAATTTGTGTTTGAGGATTCACCTCAAGGCTTGGATTAATTTGTGTAAAAGGATTCACTTCAAGATGAGGGTTCACTTGTGTAATTGGATTAAACTCCAAATGAGGGTTCATTTGTAAAAAAGGCTGTAGCATAGCATTCGACTTCTGAAAGGCATGTTGCCAATAAAGTAAATTCGAGTGCGCCTCTTGTAATTTAGTGAAATAAAAATTTCTTCTTTTAATTAAATTTTGATAATCCATATCTTAACCTCCTAGACTTTTATAACACTTCTATGCTATGTCAGGTTTGTTGGGTAGGAACTGTATAATAGCCTAGTGACTTATTTTTTATAATAAAAAACCAATGAATTTGATTTTCATTGGTTTTGTTTTTATTTTTATAATGAATCAATATAAATGCATAAGTTTTTATTCTATTCCTAACTCTTTCAAGAAGCTTTATGCTCCAAACGAAGCTTATCAGCCACCATTGCGATAAACTCACTATTTGTTGGTTTAGCTTTTGACATGCTTACTGTATACCCGAATAATGAGGAAATTGAATCAATATTTCCTCGACTCCACGCTACTTCAATGGCATGACGAATGGCGCGCTCTACGCGGCTTGCAGTCGTGTTATATTTTTTCGCGATATCCGGATAGAGAACTTTCGTAATGGACCCAAGTAATTCGATATCATTATAGACCATAGAGATTGCTTCACGTAAGTAGAGATATCCCTTAATATGTGCTGGTACACCAATTTCGTGAATAATGCTTGTAATACTTGATTCAAGATTTTTGGATCCACCATTCGTATTATTTGATTCTGCTTGTGAACGGTACGTAGTTGTAGAACGCTTTACAACTGGAGCTACCTTTCCACTAACCTGGCGAATATGACTACCTAAACTCTCCATATCAAATGGCTTTAGAATGAAATATGAAGCGCCTAGATCAACTGCTTTTTTTGTAACGTCTTCTTGCCCAAAAGCAGTAAGCATGATCACATTTGGCTGGTGCTCTTTGTTTTCACGTATTTTTTCTAAAACAGCTAATCCATCAAGATGAGGCATTATAATATCAAGTAATAATACATCTGGTTGCTTATCTTCTAAGTGATTTAAGCATTCTTGACCATTATAAGCAACGCCAATTACCTCCATATCCTCCTGGCTCGAAATATACTCATCTAAAAGATTTACCAATTCTCTATTATCATCAACAACAAACACCTTTATTTTCTTCAAAATTACTTCCTCCTCAAATTCTAAGTCCCCTATTTTAAACATATCTCATATTTATATTCTAATGGTTCAATTCGACAATGCAATATAAAATCCTTTATTTTTTTAAAAAAATATAAAAAAAACATTGAAATCTAAATTTTTCTCCATTATACTTAGAAATTCGACTAAAAACGCAAATTAACAATTTTTACACCTTGACTTTGTCGAATAATCTTTAGATAGCAAAAAACGAGCTAAATTTTAGCTCGCTTTTTGCTTCTCTTCCTTTTCATAAATGTTGATTCCTGCTTCATTTAACATCCATTCAATATGAACACCGTATCCACTCGTTGGGTCATTTACAAAGACATGTGTTACAGCACCAATTAATTTTCCGTCTTGAATAATTGGGCTACCACTCATTCCTTGAACAATTCCGCCTGTTTTATTCAACAATCTTTCGTCGGTAATTTTTACAACCATTCCCTTTGTTGCGGGAAATTTTTGAGGAACTGAACTCACAACCTCGACGTCAAATTCTTCCACTTTATCATCTTCAACAACTGTTAAAATTTTTGCTGGCCCTTCTTTAACTTGATGTGACAGTGATATTGGAATTGGCTTATCCATAATTCCATTATTCACTTGCTTTGATAGCTGACCAAAAATTCCAAATGGACTGTTTCGAGTGATATTACCGATAATCTCTTTATCGCTTGAAAAACGCGCAAGTTTTTCACCCGGTTCTCCATTGCTTCCCTTATGAATGGAGGTTACGGTTGATCGTACAATTTGACCATCCTGGACGACAATCGGCTTCTTTGTATCCATGTCTGAAATCACATGTCCTAAAGCACCATACTTCTTTGATTCTGGGTGAAAAAAGGTCATGGTACCAATTCCTGCCGCCGAGTCGCGAATATATAAACCGATTCGATATGCATGATCATTTTTATCTTTCATCGGGATTAATTTCGTTTTGAATTCCTCGTTCTCGCGAGCAATCACGAGGTTTAGTGGTTTACCTGTTTTTCCAGCTTCTTGAACGAACGGTGTTACATCGCTCATTTTCTCAATTTTTGTTCCATTTATTTCTTTGATGATATCTCCGACTTGAACCCCAGCAATTTCACCGGGTGACTTCTTTCCTTCTGCTGTTTCAATTTGATGATGTCCAACAACTAAAACGCCTAAAGTGTTTAGTTTTACTCCTATTGACTGTCCGCCTGGTATTACCTTAAAGTCAGATAGCACATTTACATCTACTTTCTTTAGGGGTAAACCAGCCAACTCAAGCATCATATGACCCTCACCGCTTTCTTTAGCATGAAGTGAAAGCGTGTCATCGTTTTTTGTAGAGCTAAATGCTTCTACGTCTTCCTGTATATGTGATACTACAGGCAATGAGGCATTAAAGGAATATTCTTGTCCTTCAAATAACGTTAATTGCTTTGGAATCTCAATTATTTCTTTTAAAGGCTGACAAAACCCTAAAGCTACAAGTGAAACAAGGAGAAATGCGCCTATTATTTTTCTAATTTTATCTCGATTCAAATCAATTCACTCTCCTCGCTCCTAACCCACACACCATTCTTGGCTACATTCTTTAATTTGGCCTTAAATGAAAACATTTATAACTAATCTAGATTAAAAAAAGCTACCCTATTTGGATAGCATTTCAATTTTTATTTTTCCACCTAGCTCTAGCAGTTCTTTTGCATGCTCTGTTGTTAAATCGGTAATTTCTGCCCCCGCAATCATCCTCCCGATTTCCTTCACTTTTTCGTCCATAGAAAGTGGTTTTACAGAGGTTTTGGTCCGTCCACCTACAATTTCTTTAGAAATAAATAAATGGGTATCGGCCATGGCTGCTACCTGTGGAAGATGAGTGATACATAATACTTGCGAACCAACAGATACATGATACATTTTTTCAGCAATCGCTTGGGCTACACGACCACTTACCCCTGTATCTACTTCATCAAAAATAATCGAAGTAATACCTTGGTGGATGGAAAAAATACTTTTCATTGCTAGCATGATGCGTGAGAGCTCCCCACCAGATGCGACCTTCGTTAACGGCTTCAGAGGTTCACCTGGATTGGTTGATAAATAAAATTCAACTTCATCAATTCCATCCCTCTTAAAGCTTACTGATTGTTCAAGCGTATTCGAAAAAATGATATCAAACACCGTTTTTTCCATGTATAAATCCTTAAGCTCTTGATGAATATTATTTATAAGAACGCTCGCATAATGTTTCCTTAATGTTGTTATATTATTTGCTTCAACGAGTAAATCTTCTTTAATCGAAGCTAGTTCTTTTTCTAGTTTCTGTAGTAAGCCATCTTTATTTTCAATTTGATCAATTTCATCTTGAATTCTTGATGCATATTCAAGTATCTCTGCTACATCTTGTCCATATTTTCTCTTTAGATGAGTGATTTCATTCAATCGGCCTTCAATAAAGTCTAGTCGTTCAGGATTAAAATCAAGATTATATAGTTCATCACGTATTTTGTAGGACATTTCTTCAAGAAGATAAAAGCTATTTGAGATTGCCTCATGAATTTGTTTTAATGATTCATCTAGCTCTGCAACATCCTCCGTATGACTCATGGCCAAACCTACCCAATCTAACCCCCGATTTTCACCATATAACGAATCATAGCTTCGTTGTAACGACTTATATATTCTCTCATAATTCGATATTTTCTTCTTTTCTTCTAAAAGCTCTATATCCTCTTTCGGACGAAGTTCAGCTTTTTCGATCTCTCTTAATTGAAACTGAATCAAATCTAACCGATGAGCCATTTCCTGCTCATTTTCTGAGAGCTTTTTCATTTTTTGATGTATCTCATGATACTTTTTATAAACCGTTAAATACTCATCTATCGTCTTTGCAATTTTCTCTCCACCATATTGATCTAAAAGGTAAAGGTGCTGTTCCTGAAACATTAATCCTTGATGCTCATGCTGTCCATGAATGTCGATTAAAGAACGACCAAATTCACGCAGAATCGAAATGGTCACTAACTTTCCATTAATCCGACAAATGCTTTTGCCGCTGCTTGAAATATCCCGGCGTAATACAACCATCCCATCACTAATGTCTATGCCAAATTCCTCCGCCTTGTGGTAACAAGGATGATCACTGTCATCAAGTAAAAATAACCCTTCTATTTCTGCTCGATTTTCCCCGTATCGAACAAATTCAGAAGAGCCTCTTCCACCCACTAATAAGGAAATTGCATCAATAATGATCGATTTTCCTGCACCTGTTTCTCCAGTTAACACCGTTAACCCTTTTTCAAATGATATGGAAAGTGATTCAATAATCGCAAAATTTTTAATCGATATTTCTGCTAACAAACAGAATCACGCCACCTTCCTACTATTTTATTGCTTAAAGCATGTCTAGAAATCGTTGTGAGATTTCTTCTGTCACTTCATTACTTCTACAAATAATGAGAATGGTATCATCACCACAAATCGTCCCTAACACATCGTCCCAATCTAAATTATCAATCAAGGCCCCGATTGCATTTGCATTCCCAGGTAAGGTCTTCATGACAATCAATTGTCCCGCTCCATCAATCCTAACAAACGCATCCATTAAGGCTCTCTTAAGCTTTTGAAGTGGATTGAATCGTTGATCGGCTGGTAAACTGTACTTATAGCGACCATCGATTAACGGCACCTTTACTAAATGTAATTCCTTTATATCACGTGAAACTGTAGCTTGTGTAACATTAAAACCCTCTTCTTTAAGAATATCCACTAATTCATCTTGTGTTTCAATCTCATTATTTGTAATGATATCCCTAATCTTAATATGTCTTTGTCCTTTATTCATGTTGACACCTCACAATTGAAATAACCTCTTGCATCACACTGTATTTTTATACCTTTTATGTTATATGATTATGCCAAAAATGTACATTTTTTTCGAACATTTATTTAAAATTGTCGATTATAAGAGTAAAAAAAGATGATTCAACAATGGAATCATCTTTACTCTTATTCGTTCTTTTCCTTAAAAGCCTGATGGGCTTGTTCGACCAAATCTTTCGGAGTAATCGTTAGTTTATTTACCCCTTCATGACCTTCTAATTCCCATTTTAAATGCAATAAGAATTCGATATTCCCATCCCCACCTGTTATTGGTGAATAAGAGAGATTCACGCAATCATATCCTTGTCCGCAGGAGAATTCAATGATTGCATCAAGAACCTGTTCATGAACCTTTGCATCACGGACAATGCCTTTTTTCCCTACCTGTTCCTTTCCAGCTTCAAACTGGGGTTTAACAAGCGCAATAACATCACTGTTTGGAACAAGTATGGTTTTTAACACAGGTAAGATTAACCTTAGAGAGATAAACGAAACGTCAATAGAAGCGATGTTTGGTAATCCCTTTTGCAAGTCAGCTGGTGTTACATGACGGAAATTGGTTCTTTCCATCACAACTACACGCTCGTCTTGCCTTAACTTCCAAGCTAATTGGTTATATCCAACATCAAGAGCATAAGACATTTTTGCACCATTTTGAAGCGCGCAATCAGTAAACCCACCTGTGGACGATCCGATATCGATTAAAATTTTATCTTGCATCTCTACATCAAATGTCTTCAATGCTTTTTCAAGCTTTAAGCCACCACGACTAACATAAGGCATAACTTTTCCTTTAATGGTTAACGGAATATCTCGATCCACCTTCTCACCAGGTTTATCTAAGCGTTCTTCATTTGTATAGACTAGCCCAGCCATTATGGTTCTCTTTGCCTTTTCACGTGATTCAACCAACCCACGCTCGTGAAGAATGACATCTAATCTTTCTTTCTTAGTTCCCATAGCTTATGCCCTTTTTTGTTTTCTTGGTATCATTTTTTTTATTCGGATTTGAACTTCTTCTATCGTGAAGCCAATTTCCTCTAATAGCTCATTCACATTCCCATGCTCTATAAATTGATCTGGAATCCCCATCCGATCGATAACAGCATGATGATAATTATGGTCATGAGCAAATTCAATAACCGCACTCCCAAATCCACCTTGTAAAATTGCTTCCTCAATGGTCAGGACTGGCATATTCCCGGTGAATAACTGATGAAGCATAGCCTCATCCATAGGTTTAATAAAACGAGCATTCACAACTCTGACAGATATCCCTTCTTTTTTCAATAGTTCAGCAGCTTGCAGTGCCATTGAGATCGTGGTCCCAAAGGTTAGAATTGCAATATCTTGTCCATCTTGAAGAACTTCCCATGAACCAATCGGAAGAAGCTTTAACTCCTCATCCATTTTAACACCTAAACCATTTCCGCGAGGGTAACGAATGGCGATTGGACCTTCGTCATATTTTAATGCTGTATTTACCATGTGTTGCCCTTCATTTTCATCTTTTGGCATCATGAGTACCATATTTGGAATATGACGAAGGAAGGCTATATCAAACACACCTTGGTGTGTTTCCCCATCTGCTCCTACTAAACCAGCACGATCAATGCCAAAAAACACATTTAGGTTCTGTCTACAAACATCATGTACAACTTGATCATAGGCTCTTTGTAAGAACGTTGAATAAATCGCTAAAAATGGTTTCATGTTTTGAGTAGCAAGACCTGCAGCCATCGTTGTTGCATGCTGTTCCGCAATTCCTACATCATACATTCTCTCTGGAAACTCTTTTGCAAAGCCTTCTAATTTCGAACCAACAGGCATTGCTGGAGTAATGGCAACAATACGTTCATCCTCACGTGCCAAGCGACGTACTGTTTCACTAATAAGGGAACTCCATGCTGGTGCAACATTCGTTGGCTTTACAAAATCTCCTGTTTCAATCTTATATGGTCCAGTTCCATGCCATGTTCCGATCTTATCTGATTCTGCTGGATGATATCCTTTCCCCTTTTTCGTAATGACATGAAGGAGCACCGGACCTTTTGTTTTCTTTGCATACTGCAAATTTTCAAATAGGTCATCATAATTATGACCGTCAACAGGGCCAAGGTACGTAAACCCTAGCTCCTCAAAGAAGATTCCAGATACTAATAAATATTTTAAGCTATCCTTTACTCTTTCAGCCGTGTTTGCGAGTTTACCACCAACAGCCGGAATTTTCTTTAGTAAGAATTCTAGTTCATCTTTTACCCAATGGTACTTGCCAGCCGTACGCAATCTCCCTAGTACATTATGAAGGGCCCCAACATTTGGTGCAATGGACATCTCATTATCATTTAGAATCACAATCATATCTTTCTTTTCATGCCCAATATGGTTTAGTGCTTCTAATGCCATTCCACCTGTCAACGCACCATCTCCAATAATTGGGATGATAAAGTCATTGCTTCTTTTCAAATCACGAGCTACTGCCATTCCCATGGCAGCTGAAAGACTTGTTGAGCTATGACCAGTCTCCCAAACATCATGTTCACTTTCATTTCTTTTAGGAAATCCACAAAGTCCCTTATATTGCCGTAATGTATCAAACTCACAGGCACGTCCAGTTAATATTTTATGAACATACGACTGATGTCCAACATCCCAAATAAACTTATCCTTAGGACTATTAAATTCTTTATGTAGAGCAATTGTTAGTTCAACTACCCCTAAATTGGGTCCTATATGACCACCTGTAACTGATAATTTTTCAATTAAAAACTGTCGTATATCTTCACTAAGCGTTTCTAACTCACTAATTGACATATTTTTCAAAAACGCCGGGTTTTCTATTGCTGATAGATCCAAGAGGACCACTCACTTTCGTTTCGAATTTCTCTGTTTCTTTTTGTCCTTTATTAATACTATATTAAACTTGTTTTCCAAAAAGTAAAATAGCCGTCCTACTTGAAAGATAATTTCAGTTGAAAATCTGATCGCCAACGACTTCCCAAATGCCTTACCACCAACGGTAAGTGCAGCAACTAAACTTGTGAAAACAACCGATATCGCATAATGTAAGACAGTTCCTTCACTATACTGATAAGTAACTGTCAGCTGTAAAACAACAATTGCCGTCGCAGTCCCACTTATAATACCCGAAATATCCCCAATTACATCATTACAAAAGCTCGCAAACCGGTCCGCATTCCGAATGATCTGAATAGCATTTTTTGACCCATTCACCTTTTTTGAAGCCATTGCGTGAAAGGGAACCTCATCAGCAGCTGTAGCTGCAATACCTAGCATATCAAAAAATATTCCAATTAGCACAATAAATAATACGACGAGTACTCCCAGCGCCCAAGTCAACCCAGTTAAAGTATATGTAGAAACAATAGTAAAAATAGCCGCTAACACAAAAGTGATAACGGCAATGCCAACGCTCCAATTTATTGATTCACGTATATGATCTTTCATTTATATAATCGCACACCTATCTTAACGAGATCCTTATGTAGGTAGGTGGTCATATGAAGGATAAATTTTACGGCTTAGGTCCAGTAGGATTTCCCAAGTAAGTACCAAGTGTTGCCACTATGGCGGTTTCCCTTTAAACCTACCTTAGCATTGTCACCAATTGCTAGACTGGATTACCACTTAGTCCGTACTGCAATCCCCTTCACACGTCCATGAGAACAGTCTAGGAGTTTTCCTCAAGCAATCCTTAACCAATCCCTAGCCTCTTTTGCAGAGTTAATTTCATATGGGCTATCTATACATACATCAATGGCCAACTGATGTATGCACTTAACCATAATCCCCTTAACTCCACTCAAGGCAGGCTACGCTGCTTGTATCATTAAGTTATTAATGACCAACACAGGTTCATACCCCATCCCATAAGAGAGAAATTCTCATACAAAAATGGGCCTCCACGGAAGCAGGGTCAACGCCCACATGCCATTGTGGATCGCCCTGCAACCTTAACCCCCAGCATCAACCCAAGGCTGGGCGCCTCAAGCCAACGCAAGGGACTTCATCGATGTGCCCTTTAACGGATTTTTAGGCCCGTCTTCAGAAATGGAGGATTGACTAGAATACTGCACCACCAACAATCTTATTTTATTATAACATATGCACACTTTTTTCTCAATTAGAGCACATTTAATGGAAATATACAGGAAAAGTTAATTTTTTCTGGAAGCCACTAAATCACATAAATATTCAAGAATTTCGGTATCAATTCCGACACTATATAGATTTTTCTTTGCTTCATGAATATGTGAGGCTAACTTATCCTTTGCTCCCTCTAATGTAAGCAAGGAAGGATATGTATTTTTCTCATTAATTGTATCACTTCCAACAGGTTTCCCAATGGCTTCTTCTGTTCCCTCAATATCAAGGATATCATCTCTAATTTGAAAGGCTAACCCAAGATGCAAGGCAAACTGCTCTAATTTTTGAAGTTGTTCCTTTGAAGCGTTCGACATCATCCCTGCTGCCAGGATACTATAAGCCAATAATTTTCCAGTCTTATGGTTATGAATATATTCAAGCTCAGTTAAGCTTAAGACGACTCCTTCGCCTTCAATATCTGCTACCTGACCTCCAACCATTCCTTCTGCACCAGCTGCCTTAACTAACTCTGTAATCAAGGCAAGCTTCGTTGTTGCTGGGACACGATTATCCATTTCAGAAATTAATTGAAAGCTATAGGTTAATAAGGCATCTCCAGCTAAAATCGCATTTGCTTCACCAAAGACAACATGGTTTGTCGGCTTCCCTCTTCTAAGATGATCGTTATCCATACTCGGCAGATCATCATGGATAAGAGAATAGGTATGGATCATTTCAATTGCACAGGCAACTGATATTCCCATTTCTTCATCTTGTTTAAATGCTTTTAAGGTTGAAAGCAGAAGGAGAGGTCTTATTCTTTTCCCACCAGCCTCTAATGAATAGTTCATGGCCTCCTTTAAAACTTTAGGTGCCTGTAGACGTTCGATATAGAGTGGTAAAGCCTGTTCAACCTTTTGCTTCTGCTCAGATAAATAGTGTGCAATTTCTTTACCATTCACTCTATTCTTCCTCCTGAATGGCAAATGGCTCTAATTTGCCATCTTCGTTTAAAATTTGATCCATTTGTTTCTCTACCTTTTGAAGCTTATCGTGACAAAGCTTTGAGAGTTTCATTCCTTCTTGGAAGTAATTGATCGCTTGTTCTAGTGGAACATCCCCCTCCTCAAGCTTTGAAACAATTCCCTCTAATTTCTCCATCGCTTCTTCAAAAGAAAGTGTTTGCTTTTCACTCATTGATACTTCTCTCCTCTTTCCCTATCACTTTGCAATCTAATTGACCATCCTGTACCCTTACAGTCAGCAAATCGCCAGGTTCCACTGATTGAATACTTTTCAATAATCTATTTTCATGATTATAGGCAATACTATAGCCTCTTTCCATGATCTTTAGTGGACTAAGGGCATTTAATTTTGATACCATGGCAGCAAATTCTTGGTTTCGTTGTTTTAAACCATGTCTAAACTCTTTTTGCAATGTTTTCTCTAATTGAATCATTTGTTCCTTTGCCAGTCTAAGTTTTTCCTCTGGATGTTGATGAGACAATCTCAATATTAATGTTTTATATTGATCTTGTTTAAGTTCAATCGTACGCTCAGTGACCTTTTCAAATCGTTCATATAAACGATCCAACTGCTGCTCCTTTTGAGCATATAGGTTCTTAGGATAACGAAAAGCGTATGATTTTTGCAAAGATTGTAGGCGATCCCGTTGAGTGTTCAGATTTTCTCTTATACTACGAAGTAGCCTTGCTTGCCTTACTGATATTTTTTCAGCCAATTCAGCAATATGTGGAACAGCCAGCTCTGCAGCCGCTGTTGGTGTAGGTGCTCGCAGATCCGCCACAAAATCAGAAATGGTCGTATCGGTTTCATGTCCAACAGCAGAAATAATTGGCACACGTGAATGAAAAATTTCACGAGCAACAATCTCTTCATTAAATGCCCATAATTCTTCAATCGATCCTCCACCACGTCCAACAATTAACACGTCTACATTTTCCATTTCATTTGCTTTTCTAATAGATTCAGCTATAGACTTTGCAGCTCCAGTCCCTTGAACAAGGGCAGGAAAAATGATGACATTGGCAATGGGATACCGTCTTTTTATTGTTGTTAAAATATCTCGAATCGCTGCACCTGTTGGAGATGTAATAACCCCCACAAACTGAGGATAAAGTGGTATTGGCTTTTTATACCGCTCTAAAAAAAGACCTTCCTCATCTAGTCGTTTCTTTAATTCCTCAAAGGCTAAATATAAATTACCAATCCCATCCGGCTGCATTTCTTTCACATAAATTTGATAACCTCCAGAAGGCTCGTACACGGTAATTTCACCTCGTAGTAACACCTTCATTCCGTCTTCAGGAGTGAAATTAATGGCACGATTTTGACTAGAGAACATGACTGCTTGAATTCGGGCATTTTCATCCTTGATGGTAAAGTACATATGTCCACGACTATGTGATTTAAAGTTTGAAATTTCCCCTCTTACCCAAATATCCTGTAGATGTGGATCATAATCAAATTTTCTTTTTATGTATTTTGTTAGAGCACTAACGGTTAAATATCGCTTTGCTTCACTCATGCTTAACTCCCTTTACCCCTATTTGTCCAATAAACAGATAGCACTATTTAAGCTCAGCTGTTACTTTCGATAAAACTGCATTGATAAAACGACTTGAGCTATCATCTCCAAAGATTTTTGCGAGCTCTATTGCTTCATCAATACTTACCTTTGGCGGAATCTCATTTATATAGTTTAATTCATATACAGCCATTCTTAAAATGGAACGATCGACATTCGCCAAGCGCTCAAGATTCCATTTTTCTAAATTATTACGAAGAAGTTGATCGATTTCTTCCTTATGTTCAACAACACCGAATACGATTTGGTTTAGGAAATCATCTCCTGCTTCATCCTCTAACACACTCTCAATTGCCTCTTTTGGATCACTATCACTTAGATCAATTTGAAATAAGGCTTGTAGTGCTTTTTCTCGTGCTGTACGTCTTTTCATTCTATATAATCTCCTTTTTTCCTACAATAGTTGACATCTACATTAGATAATAGCATACATCATAACTTTAATAAAAGCGGAGGTAAACTAAAAGGAGTGGCAGGGCCTCTCCTACAATATCCTTAAGGATATGTAGCTATTAGTGGACCTGACACTCCTCTTGTTTGGTTTCATAAGATAAATTGGAACTACATTACCGGGTCGTACGGCACTTCAGGTTGTTTTTGGTTTTCAAGTAAAACTCCTACAACATGAATATTTACTTCATTTACATCAAGTGCTGTCATGTTAAGTAGTGCCTGACGAATATTTTCCTGAATCTTTTGAGCAACGTTTGGTATTGAAACTCCGTAATTCATTACACAAAACACATCAACAATGATTCCTTCTTCAGACAGTTCTACCTTTACACCTTTACCATGATTTTTTTTACCTAAGCGTTCTACTACACCTGAAGCAAAATTCCCTCTCATTTGTGCTACGCCTTCAACCTCAGAAGCAGCAATTCCGGCAATAACTTCAATGACTTCTGGAGCAATTTCCACTTTTCCTAAGCTATCATTTCCATTATCCATCTCTAATATGTTTTCCATACTAAAGCACCTCCCATTATAGTTTACGACTGCATCACATCATATAATTCAAGAAATTTTGTATTAAAGTGTCCATCTACAAACTTTTCATGTTCCATTAGTTTCAAATGGAACGGAATCGTCGTATGGATACCGTCAATAACAAACTCACTTAGTGCCCTTCTCATCTTCGCAATCGCTTCTTCACGAGTCGCACCGTATGTAATTAGCTTAGCAATCATTGAATCATAATACGGTGGGATGCTGTAACCAGGATATGCAGCTGAGTCAACTCTGACACCTAATCCACCTGGTGGCAAATACATGTCAATTTTACCAGGTGAAGGCATGAAATTCTTCGCTGGGTTCTCTGCATTGATTCTGCATTCAATCGACCAACCCTTAAATTGCACATCCTCTTGTTTAAGTGATAATGTTTCACCAGATGCCACACGGATTTGCTCTTTGATTAAATCTACACCTGTTACCATTTCCGTAACAGGATGCTCAACTTGAATACGGGTATTCATTTCCATAAAGTAAAATGAGTCCTCATTATGGTCATAGATAAATTCAATCGTACCAGCACCTGAATATTCAACCGCTTGTGCTGCTTTAACTGCAGCTTCTCCCATCCGTACACGAGTAGCTTCTGTTAATGCAGGTGAAGGTGTTTCCTCAACTAGCTTTTGAAGTCGACGCTGGATAGAACAATCCCGCTCTCCTAAATGTATCACATTTCCAAAGTTATCTGCTAATACTTGAATTTCAACATGACGAAAATCTTGAATGTATTTTTCAATATAAACTCCAGGATTCCCAAACGCAGTAGCTGCTTCTTGTTGGGTAATACTGATGCCTTTTATTAATTCTTGCTCGTTTTTAGCTACCCTAATCCCTTTACCACCACCGCCGGCAGTTGCTTTAATAATGACTGGGTAACCAATTTTATCTGTAAGCTCTATCGCTTCCTTCGTACTTTGAATAATTCCTTGTGAACCAGGTACGATTGGGACACCAGCTTCCCGCATGGTTTCTCTTGCAATATCCTTCGTACCCATTTTCGTTATCGCTTCTGGACTTGGTCCTACAAAAATAATATTTACTTCGCGACAAAGCTCCGCAAAATCAGCATTCTCAGCTAAAAATCCATATCCTGGATGGATCGCATCACTTTCTGTCAGCTTTGCCACACTGATAATATTTGTAAAATTTAAGTAGCTATCCTTAGAAGCTGTCGGACCGATACAATAGGCTTCATCTGCTAATTGAACATGTAGTGATTCTCGGTCAGCCTCGGAGAAAACAGCAACCGTTTCAACTCCAAGCTCCTTACACGCTCGAATAATCCGTACCGCAATCTCTCCTCGGTTCGCGATTAATAGTTTTTTTATCATATTTCTTCGCTCCCTACTATGCCTTAACAAGGAATAATGGTTGTCCGTACTCTACTAATTGTCCATTTTCAACCAATATTTCTACAATTTCTCCATTTACTTCAGCTTCGATTTCATTAAACAGCTTCATCGCTTCTACAATGCAAACAACCGAATCTACCTTTACTTTATCTCCAACCTTTACATATGAAGGTGTATCAGGTGATGAAGCAGAATAGAATGTCCCCACCATTGGTGATGTGATTTTATGTAAATTTGCATTTGCTGCATCGTTCGCTACAGTCGCTGGTGCTTCAGGTGATTTAGCAACTGCTTGAGTCGCAGCTACCGGCTCTACCACTTGTCTAGCCACTGGCTGAGGTACCTGCTCCACAACATGGGTGACATGAGCTGGTGCAGCTACTTCACGATTCTTTTTCATACTTACTTTCGTTCCTTCATGCTCGTAAGAAAATTCATCAATATTTGATTGATCAATTAATTTAATTAACTCTCTGATTTCTTGTACTTTTAACATGCTTTTACACTCCTTGTTTATTAGAGAATAAAATTTCATTCTACTATGACTATGTATTTAGTGGTCATACCACTCTCATCATACTTTATCCTGTGGCAAAATACTATCCCAAAAATTATCTGTAAGTATTAGTACCACATACTAACATGATACGATAGAGTATAAAGACATTCAATAGGATTGTCCACCTGTTTATAGATTGAGTTAATTATACCATAATTATCAAAACGCTTTTACATTCTAGCATTCATTAGAACGAAACCTTTTCTCTCCAAAAGATAAAACGCAGACGATCTTTTTCAATCGACTGCGTTTTATCTTCTTTTTCTTACTTTTCAGTTGATTCAAAAGTAACAGCAACATTTTGTAAGTTTCCAATTTCACTTCTTACAAGACGAATGATTTCATTTGCAGCAGTAGCAGAACTTTCTGCTGTTTTTACTGTAATTTTAACTTGGTCACCATCCGCTCTTACTAGAGCATCCTCGTACCCTTTTCCTTTGATTAACATTTCTAATAGATTCTCTTTTGCCGTTACTTCTTGAAGCTGACGCATTTCCTCATAAGCTTTGCTCTTTTCTTCAGCAGATACATCCTTTGAAGCTACTCTTGCTTGTAGATCACTTCTTACTTTGCTTCTGTAATCTTCAATCTCCATACGAAGAGCAGTGAATAATTCATCACTAGAGATAGAAGAAATAACAGTTCCATCCTCATCCTCTACATTCACATCTACGCCCTCTTCATCCGTCATTGGAGCAGTATCTGTTTCTTTATTTTCAACATTTTCACCATTTTCCTTGTCTTGTTCAAAGGCCACATTATCAGTTGTAACCTCAGGTGATGTAATATAATAGACTGATAGAACGACAACCAAACTTAACATTGTTAATAACCAAACTGTTTGCTTTTTCAATAACATTTATGATTCCCCCTTAGTTTTTTTAGGCATTACTGCAACTTTATGACTTGGTACATCCAACCCTTTTGTTACAGCTTCAAGCACCATTTGTTTTATTTGAATATTGTCCACCCCTTGAGCAACCACAAGAACACTTCTTATCACCGGTTTTTCAATCTTAATGACAATCGGCTCTTCTTGGTTATCTCTTCGAAGTATGACAACTTGTTCATCCTCTGATAAATCTTCAACCTTTCTCTCACCACCGTCTCGATCCTTCTCTTGGGTAGTTTGACTCTTTCTTGAAGTATTTTTCTCGAGAACCTTGGTTTCGGTTGCATCTACATTTACAACAACGGTTACATCACTTACACCAATAATGGTTTCTAATGCTTCTTTAAGGCTGTTTTCATATTTTGTTTCATATTCGGAAATCGCAATAGATTCTATTGATTTCTCCTGTCCAAATGTCTCCACTTCACCTTGTGAGCGTTCCTCGTTAAATACAGGAATTGACGATTGAGTAGCTGGGCCATCCGAGAACAGATTTCCCATTAACATAAAGACAATTCCGGCTGCCAAAACAACAAGGACATAGCGATGTTTCTTCGGTAATTTTTTATCTGGTGGGTTTTCATCTGACTGAAAAAACATCCCCTTTAATGAACTCAGTAATCCTTTATCTTTTTCTTTATCCATTGTCTACTCTTTCCCTCCCTCCACAGTAACTTGTATCATTTCAGTAGTCATTTCCCATTCAGTAGCTAGATAAGTGATAATGTGAGTTAGTTCCTTTTGCTGATCCTCTTGTATAGACTGCTTGGAGGTATCAATCTCTACTGTTTTTATGACTGGGATAGCGTTAGGCTCATTTACTTTCTCTGATAACACGACTGTAACAGCCGTAATATCCTCGACCGTAAACTCTTCCTTACTTTCCTCATTCATTGAAAGGAGAATTTGTTCTACCCCTACTTCATATTTCTCCATCAACTCCTCTTCCACTTCAGATTTCATTTGGACAGCCATTTGTTCTAAAATATATGCACGATGTGAGGCTTGTATTTCTTTTTTCTTCAATTCTATTAAATTTTCCATATTTTTTTCGTCATCCACAGGACGAACATGGATAGATGAAACAATTTTTTCAAAATCGGCTGAAAATAGATGGAATAATGGTGTAAGGATTATCGCTATTAAAATCAAACCCGTTACCATCTTTACATATTTTTGCATGCTAGAATTTGGTAATAACATATCAATAATGGTTGCAAGTAATATGAATAAAATGATATTCGTAATCCATTCGGCTAAATAGCTCACTTATCCACCTCCATCCATTTCACAGTGTCATAGTTTATAAGAAGACCATTATCGAACCATCATGGTTAAATTCCCTGCGGCGATAATGACGGTTAAACTCAAGAAAAACATTAATGATACAATCGCAAGTGCAGCAAAAATATAAATCACACTTTTACTGATCACATCTAAACATGCGATGACTGGTCCACCGCCGATTGGCTGTAAAAGAGCAGCAGCAATTTTATAAATAAAGGCTAATGCAAGGACCTTAATTGCTGGAAAAGCAGCAAGTAAAAGTAAAATGACGACTCCTACAATCCCAACCGTATTTTTTAACAGAACAGATGCACTAATGACTGTATCAGTTGCATCAGTAAACATTCGGCCTACTACTGGGACAAAATTACCAGTTATAAACTTAGCCGTTCGTATCGTAATTCCATCTGCAACGGCAGCTGATGCACCTTGTACCGATATCACTCCTAAAAATACCGTTAAAAACGCTCCTAATAATCCAATGCTTACATTTCGAAGCAACTGCGCGAGTTGGGTAACCTTATAATGCTCGCTGATCGTACTCACAATGCTTAGCATGGCCGATAAGAACAGCAGTGGTAAAACAATAAATTGAATCAGCATTCCACTTGTATTCATTAAAAATAGAATCAGTGGATGGAAAAAGGCAGCAGAAGCTAGTCCACCCGAAGACGCAATTAATGCCAATAAAAGAGGGATAAGTGCCAAAATAAAATTGGTCATGGTTGAAATGGCTTCTTCCGTATACATAATGGCAAGCCTAAAACTATTTAAAGCAATTATGATAAGGACCATAAATACTAAAGCATAGGCAACCTTACTAACCGTACTATTTTCAAAGGAGTTTTGGAGTGTTTGCAAAAACGTACTAAAAATGGTCAGCATGATCAATGTGCTTAATAGCTTTCCATTTGCGACAACCTCGTAGGATAAATATTTTAAAAAGGCAACCATCCATTCCTTTAGGGATAACTTTTTTTCACCGCTAATAAAATCAACTAATGAGCCTTTTTGGCTTTCGGGTAAGACGCCACCATATTCGGTTACAATTCGTTCCCAATATTGTTTAATTTCATCTAAACCTAATTTTTCGATTTGGTCCTGAACGAGATTTTCTTGTTGGGGAGAAGCTTGTACAATCTGTGGTGTAATGAAAAAGTAGAGAAAAAGAACGAAAAAAAGAGAGAGCGATTTGTAATTCATTGTTTCACCCCTTAGGTATACATACCTTTGACACTTTCCTTAACGTGGAATTAAACCAATGACGGTTTCAATGATGACGGTTAATATTGGAATCGCCATCGCAAGAATGAGAATTTTTCCACCTAACTCAATCTTTGATGCAATCGCTCCTTGCCCTGCATCCTTTGTGATTTGAGCGCCAAATTCCGCTATATAAGCTATTCCGATAATTTTTAAAATGGTATCTACATAGACCATGTTTACATTTGCATTTATTGCAATACGTTCAAGCATCCTGATGATGGAGGAAATTTGGTCTACTAAAAATAGAAAGATCACACATCCAACAAAAACAACAAGCATAAAGGCAAATGTAGGTTTTTGTTCTTTAATAATCAGAGCTAAAAAGGTCGCAACTAATCCTAGTCCTACAATTTGGATAATCTCAATGACGAAACCCTCCTTTACCCTTGAAAAAGGAAGACTGATTTAATCTTTTGGAATAGTTCTTCCACGATTGTTGCGACCATAAATAAAATATAGATAAATCCGAGTAAGGTTACCCATTGTGCATATTCCTTCTTACCCATCTGATCTAAGATTGTGTGGAGAAATGCGACAACAATTCCAACACCAGCTATTTGAAATATGATATTTACATCGACTCCCATTCGACCTTCTCCCCCTAATACCTACATCAATAAGATGATTAACAATAGTCCAGATAAAAAACCGAGACTTTTAATCATTTTTTCATACTTTGCTTGTTTTTCCCTTGCATCATTCTCCTCCCGCTCCAAATGAGTCAGTGCAAGAATGATATGTTTCTGCTGTGACGCCCGATCACTTTGTCCGAGCGTTTCTCCAAATTGTCTAAGAATCTCATATTCTCCCTGTTTAAAGGCAGTGAGCTTCCATATCTCCTTCATACTCTCTTCCCAGGCCTGTTTGACAATGGTTTCACCCTGCTTTAATTTCCGGCTAAATACATCAAAAAACCATGACAAGGGTTTCGGTAATTGTTTTGACAAATGAGAAGCAGCTTCATCCAATGGAATATGTCCATACATAATTTCAGCCTCAAGAGATTGAAGTGCATTTCGTAAATAACGTAATTGGCGAGGTCTTTCGTTTAAATGGCGGGCAATTTCAAAACCGCTCCATGTACAAGCAACTAATATAAAGATTGCTCCAAGAATTTTCATCATTGTAAGGTCACACTCGCTTTTGAGTATATTTCTTGACCATTCTCATCTAAAATTGCTTTCACAGTTCCAGGACCTTTAAGCCTTGTTAACTCAATAAAACGTTCAAACACACCTATTTCCAAAATTTGTCGTAACGATGGTCGTTTGTATAGATCCGCGATTTGGTGACCATGTACGGATATCATCAGGGACACCCCCGCATTCACTGCTTCGAGAATGGCTTCGCTATCCTCTCGTCTACCAATTTCATCCACAACCAATACATCAGGGCTCATTGACCGGATCATCATCATCATACCCTCAGCTTTTGGACACGCATCCAACACATCCACTCTTGGACCTAATGCCTGCTGTGGTATACCCTTTACACAGCCTGCAATTTCAGAACGCTCATCCACGATCCCCACCTTATTTGATGGAATGCCTAATCGTTCATCACCGGTGCTAATCATGCGAGCGAAGTCTCGAAGTAAGGTTGTCTTTCCGGTTTGAGGTGGGCCGATAATCATTGTATTTTTCCAATGCCCATCATAAAGAAGGGAAACATATGGATTTGCAATCCCAATCTTTTGTTTTGCAATACGGATGTTAAAGGAGGTTACATCCCGGATTGCTTTTACCCGTCCCAGCTCTGTAATGACCTTTCCAGCTAGTCCAACTCGATGACCACCTTGAACCGTGATGTAGCCTCTTTTAAGCTCCTCTTCTAACGTATAAATGGAATATTGACTCAATCGGTTTAATAACTGAATCGCTTCCTCCGGTGTAACAATATGGTGTAGAAAATGCGGTTTACCATTTACAACAAGCTCCAGCGGCCGAGAAACTCTCACCCTAATTTCTTCTAACATTTCCTTTAGTGAAGGAGGATAACTTCTAATTAATTCTGCAATGGATACTGGTAAAAGGTCGACGATCTCTTGCATCTTCACTCCTCCTAATTTTCATATATTCCAATGTATGCAGGCTTGACCACATTATGACTAAATCTTCTCTCTTGTCGATTTACTTGTAGATCCCAAACAAAATGAATGCAACTCCTAATCCAACAAAAAACAGCTTCGAGAAGGACAAATCATCCGCAATACTTAACAGTCCAATTGCCATTGTCGTAATAAGGACGACAGGACCAACCACAGCTAGCATGGCATTAATTGCAATTGCTTTTTTTACATCATTAAAGACAAGCATTAAAATAGCTGCAGTCAATTCAATAGATGCAGATAAAAAACGAAGCCCCGCCATCGAAAGTACACTAGTTTCAATTAAAGATAGCCATCTTTTCATATAGATCCTCCAAAACCTCTAGAAAAATTGATATTTGTACAACCTATGCACTTATAGCTCGTTTAAGAAGAGAAAATAATAAAAACACACAAAAAAACACACAGTCTAATCACTGTGTGTTGAGAGTGTAAACAAAGTACACATTATTATACTTCAGGCTGATTGAAAACGCTTGGCAGTCAAGGCACGAATCCTTGTGAGGAGCGGAGTTACCATAGACGGTAATGAGCACCGAGCAAGGGTGAGTAACGAAGAATGCGAGCGTTTGTCAACAGCCTGTGATTATGCTCTTGATACGTAAGACGCTTCTGTTGTATTAATAATTAAAACATCTCCTTCATTAATGAAGAAAGGAACTTGAACTGTTAAACCAGTTTCTAATGTCGCTGGTTTTGTTCCACCAGAAGCAGTATCACCTTTAATACCAGGCTCTGTTTCCGCTACTTTTAGTTCAACTGTATTTGGTAGTTCAACTCCAAGAGTTTCATGTCCAAAGGTCATAATATAAACTTCCATGTTTTCCTTTAAGAACTTTAATTCATATTCAATCGCTGAAGCTGGAAGCTCAATTTGCTCATATGATTCATTGTCCATAAATACATGCATATCACCGTTTGCATATAAATATTGCATTTTACGGTTCTCAATTTGTGCTTTTGCTACTTTTTCACCTGCACGGAACGTTTTCTCTTGAACCGCACCTGTACGAAGATTACGTAGCTTAGATCGAACGAAAGCAGCCCCCTTACCAGGTTTTACGTGTTGGAAATCCATTACACGCCAAATGCCTCCATCAACCTCGATTGTTAATCCTGTACGAAAATCGTTTACTGAAATCATGAAAAGAAATCCTCCTAATAAATAAAATGCACCTTTTAGAGAGCTTACTCTTTATAAAAGGCTGTTTTCGTAAACTTTGATGCTATTTAACTAAGGTATGTTGATTTGCACTCCAGGTGTGTGCTTTCCGCGGGGCAGGTGATGAGCCTCCTCGTGCCTGCGGGGTCTCATCCTTCCTACAGATCCCGCAGGAGTCACACATATCCGTTCCAATCAACTTGCCCCGTCTAATTCGTTTAAAAAACAACAATTTTTTAGAAAACAGCCTTATAAAATAATAAGTTCTTTAGTTGAATAAGATAATGACTCATTACCATTATCTGTTATGACTGTATCATCTTCAATTCTGACCCCACCAAGGCCTGCTATGTAGATTCCTGGTTCAACTGTAACAACCATTCCTGGTACTAAGACTGTATCAGATTTAACAGATAGACCTGGTTGTTCGTGAACTTCCATTCCTAAACCGTGACCAGTTGAATGACCAAAATACTGTCCATATCCATGTTCAGTGATATAGTCACGAGTAAGTGCATCAGCTTCTTTCCCCGTTAATCCTGGCTTGATACCAGCCATTCCGCGCAACTGTGCCTGAAGAACAATATCATAAATCTTTATTAATTCATCGCTTGGTGTCCCCACTGCTAATGTACGTGTAATATCAGAGCAATAGCCCTTATAATAAGCACCAAAATCTAATGTTACAAAATCACCAGTCTCAATGATTTTATTCGTTGCAACTCCATGTGGCAGAGCTGAACGTACACCCGAAGCGACAATTATATCAAAAGAAGATGATACAGCACCTTGTTTTCTCATAAAGAATTCTAATTCGTTTGAAACGTCTAGCTCAGTAATGCCAGGTCGAATAAACTCTAAAATGTGTGTATATGCAGCATCTGCAATCTCTGTTGCTTCCTTTAATATCTTAATCTCTGATTCAGACTTAATCAAGCGTAACTTTTCAATTGCACTTGAAACTGGAACTAATTCCGCTTCAATCGCGTTCTCATAGACTTTGTAAGTTGAATAGGAAAGGTCGTCTTGCTCAAACCCTAACTTTTTAATTCCCATATCTGCTGCTTGTTTTCCAACCTCATCAAAGATTGCACCTGAATGTTGAATAATGTCAAAGCCTTGGATTTGTTCATTCGCTTGTTCAACATAACGGAAATCTGTAATAAAAACAGCTTTATTTTCGGAAATAATAGCAACACCAGCTGTTCCAGTAAAGCCTGTCATATATCTTCTGTTGTAACGATTAGTTACTAAAATTCCATCTATTCCATACTCTTTAAAGCTTTCACGAAGCCTTTCTAGTTTCCCCATAACTTTTCCTCCCTATTTATCTTAGAAAACATGTCAGAAATGTAAATACTTATGTAAAAATAGAATGTTCATTCTAGAACATTCTACCATAAAAAGGATGGGGGAAACTACTCATTTACAGCAGCAACTCTTCTCTCTCTTCTCTCATGTTCAAATTCATTTGCTTCAAACGAAATGGAATAGCCAATAAACGCCCCGTATAATATATAGAAGCAAATCGTGGTGATATTGGTATTTCGATCAAGCTCCGTAACCGCTTTTAATCCTGGGAAGATTGGATTTAATACGTAAAAAACAAGAACCCATATCGCAAAACCATAAGCAGCTCCAGCCCAAATATGCTGAAATCTTCTTAATAAAGCATAATAGATAAACGCAGCCCCGATGGATAACAAACCAATAACGCCAATCCCAACAAATTGACCTAAAATACGATTTTTCCACTCCCCAATCAACCAAGGCTGTAAAACAAGATTAGGACTTATCACGGTGAAATTAAAAATATGGCATAAGTAAGCTAACAAACTCCAAAAAATCCCTCCAAATAGACCGATAATGGCCACTTTTGCCAACATAGGAATTGGTTCATTTTCCTTATTTTGCTCTAATCTTGGATTGTCTTTATTTTGTTCCACGAATACAACACCTCCATCCTCTAGTATGTCCATGTTTCTTTCTTCTATTTATGTTTGATGTTAGGGCTTGTTTAATTTATAGAACTTGTTTACAGAAAAAAATTGGCTTTTATGTGTATAGAAGGAAAATGTTGGTTAAAATATTTAGAAAGCATTCTATCCAACCTAGAGGGTTATTCCCCTTTCTTGTAGAATAATATGTATAAAGAACAAAAAGTTCTTTCAGCAACGACAGTTCAGATGAATAAAAAGTGAAATATCAGCCTTTAAAAGCTATAATACTAATATATCATTCATAGCATCTGAAGTTATGTATTTGCTTATTCGTCGCAAATTACAAGTAAGGTTGGTGGCCACAAATGTCAGAGAAGAATAAGCCTGTTTACGGGGGCCAAGCAGTTGTTGAAGGAGTTATGTTTGGTGGGAAACATAACTTTGTTACAGCCATTCGTAGAAAAGATAAAAGTATTGAGTACTTTCATCTACCCAGGATCAAACATCCCAAAATATCATTTCTAAAGAAAATTCCTTTCATTAGAGGAATTGTGGCAATTATAGAAGCTAGTGCAAATGGAACAAAGCACTTAAACTACTCAACAGAACGTTATGACCTTGATCCAAGTGAAGACGATCAAATTGTTAAGGAAGAAACATCATCAAAACTGACCATGATACTTGGTCTTGCAGCTATTGGGGTTATTTCTTTTCTTTTTGGTAAGATTCTTTTTACCTTACTACCAGTTTTCTTAGCTGTATTAGTAAAGCCAATCTTCCCAGGCGATTTCGAGCAAATCTTAATAGAGGGCTTATTTAAACTACTGTTATTGCTCAGCTATATTTATTTCATATCGCTAACACCATTAGTAAAACGGCTTTTTCAATATCACGGTGCAGAACATAAAGTAATAAATGCTTTTGAGAATAATAAGGAATTAACGGTAAACAATGTTCAAGCACAATCGCGGTTACATTATCGCTGTGGAAGTAGCTTCATGCTTTTCACGGTCATTGTCGGAGTATTTGTTTATACATTAGTCCCTACAGAGCCCCTACATGTTCGGGTTTTAAATCGTTTAGCCTTAATACCAGTCGTACTTGGAATATCCTTTGAAGTTCTCCAACTAACAAACAAGGGTAAAGATATCCCTTTATTAAAGTGGTTTGGCTATCCTGGTTTATGGCTCCAGCTATTGACCACAAAGGAGCCTAGTGATGATCAGGTTGAAGTAGCCATTGCTTCATTCAATGAACTGCTTCGATTAGAGAAAGAAGCGGAAACAATAAATCTAAAAGAAGAAATTGTATAAACTATGCAACAAGCTGTTTTACCGTTAATACAATAACAAAAAGAGTGTAGTCAGGGAGGTGTGTTTTCTCATGAAACGTCGTTCAAATCCTTTTGTTTATTCGATTGTCCTATTAGGTGCTATAGGTATTGTTTATACATTATTTACTCAACCTGGAAGATTGCTTACT
>JBEQAC010000017.1:0-27423 GCA_041640535.1 Bacillaceae bacterium | reverse complement strand
GATAAACTTGCAAATCTTAAGCCGATTTTTCGTGAGGATGGAACAGTAACAGCAGGTAATGCATCAAGTATTAATGATGGAGCTTGTGCACTTGTGTTGATGAGTGAAGAGCTAGCAAGAGAAAAAGGCATAACCCCATTAGCAAAAATTGTAGGCTTTCAAGTAGCAGGTGTGGATCCGAAAGTCATGGGGCGTGGACCAGTGCCATCCGTAAATCAGGGGTTATCTAAACTAGGTTGGTCGATTGGGGATGCAGACTTAATAGAAATTAATGAAGCATTTGCGGCACAGTATTTAGCAGTTGAAAAGGAGCTTGGACTTAACCGGGAAAAGGTGAACGTTAATGGAAGTGGAATTGGATTAGGACATCCAATCGGTTGTACAGGAGCACGTATTGTTGTAAGTCTTATTCATGAGCTAGGTCGTCAAAAACTAAAAAAAGGAATTGCAAGTCTATGTGTTGGTGGAGGAATGGGAGCAACTATCTTCTTAGAGGCATCTATATAGTGTAAAATAAAGGAAATACTAAGTGGAAGAAGAATCCGATAAAATAAAAAATTTACTTATCATGTGGAGTTGAAAAAGTGCAAACGAGATTAATAAAAAGATTTAGCCATAAGAGGAATGTACTACTCATTGTAGTACCATTCTTCCTTATCTTTTCCCTTTATTTTTGTTATTTACATATACAGATTCGCCAGGCTAGTAACCAGGTTGTTCCTGAAAATGCAGATTACATGATTATACTTGGAGCAAAAGTGAAAGGAACCATTCCCTCTCTTTCTCTTCAGTATCGAATTGATGCAGCAGCAGATTATTTACAAGCTAATCCTAAGACGATTGCGATTGCATCAGGTGGACAAGGGCCAGGGGAAGATATGACTGAGGCAGAAGCAATCAAACGTGAATTAATGAAAAAAGGCATATCTGAAACTAGAATTCTAGTAGAAAATCAATCTACTAGTACGAATGAAAATATACGGTTTTCAAAGCGGATGATTCCAGAGGAGATGGTCGATGGTTTAGTGGTTTCAAATGACTATCATATCTTCCGAGCAACTAAGATTGGAAAGGATCATGGCCTTATGCTAATCGGGATCCCGGCTAAAACTCCTACCGTTGCTCTATTAAAATCTTATAGCCGTGAATATTTAGCACTAACGAAATATTATTTAATGCAAATAACTTCTTCTTTCTAGAAAAGGTCTAAATATTGCGATATTGTCAATAATGGGTATTAATGAAATTGCATAAATAGAACGTATTTAATTAAGGAGAAAACTAATGGCGAATCATGTGTATTTTGATTTTTGGTATTTGAAAAGTGAAGAAATTGAATTAGACGGTACGGACTCAAATGCAATCTCTTATGAGGTTGCAATCGGTGTTTTTGGTGATGAGCAACTCATGTCACAACTGGATGATATAAGAATTACTGGTCTTGATAAGGAAGAGATGCTTTCGTTTTCAATTGACAATGAAAGGATTCTTTTCCCGAAGCTTGAGGATGAAGGGTTATTTAATATTGTTACAGATATTAAAGCTCTAGGATATTACTTTGTTATGGGTGAAAAAAAACCACTATAATACAAAATATGTTGTTTCAATTATAACTTTAGTTCTATTTTTAGCTTTTTCCTCCATATGAATTGCTAGATTTTACTAAAATTGAGTGAAGTATTGTTATAATAGAGAAATCTAGTAAAAATGAAGGAGCATGATTGAATGATAGCAACCAAAGATGTAACAATTAAAGATGGGTCACATATTTTATATTTTTATAATTCAACTGAGAAATATATCGATAATGCGATTTCATTTGTTTTATCGGCTAAGTCATTACAGCAACAAGTCATTTTTATCGATAATACGATGCATTATGAATTACTTATGCAACGATTACAAGAGAAGTTAAACGAAATAGAGATAGCAGAGACGGTTCATTATATTAATAATTATGATTTCTATGAAATGTATGGAGACTTTCATTTTGAAAGAGTCTTAACGAATTTTAAAAATGTAGTTCAACCTTATGTTGATGGCATGATACCCGTAAGAGTTTGGGGCCATGTAGATTGGCGAGTACAAGAAAATATTAAGGACCAACTCCGTAAGTATGAAACACAAGCAGATCTTACTGTTAGTGAAATTGGAATTATGACGTTATGTACATACAATGCCAGTGAAGTTCCAGCTGCGATTCAAATTGAGATGATGAAAAGCCACGAGTACTTTATGACTGATACAGAAATTGTTCGATCAAGTCTCTACAAAAGAAAAGAAAACGTGGTGTTTCCTTCGCTAAGCTTTAAGGATAAGATTGAATCAGAACTTGATTTCTATAAGAGAAAGCTTGATTTTATTCATGTTGTTTCCCATGAGGTTCGCAATCCATTAACTGTTATTAAGGCTTTTGCAACCATATTAAAGTCAGAAATCAAAGAAGGACAGTATTTAGAAAAGCTGCAATTAATAGAGGATTATGCTGTAGCAATTGACCATGAGATTAACCATATTATCCAGACAGAGCAGATGTTAACAACGGATGTTTTATGGAAGACAAAGTTAATTCTACCTTTATCCGCTGTTAATGAAGTAGTTGATATTATGAGTTTAAAAGGACGAACACAAAACATTGAGGTACAATCTCATATCGATATTAGTGAAAAACTCATCGTTAAAGGGAACCTAATGGGGTTTAAACTTATTATCTCAAATTTACTTAGCAATGCGATTAAATATAGTCATGAAGGACAACAAGTCAAATTAAATGCGATTACAGACTCAACTCATCTAATTATCGAGGTCATTGATTCTGGAGTGGGTATGTCGAAGGAAGAAATTAAAAATTTATACAATAAGTATGCGAAGCTAAATGATGAAAAACCAGGACAGGGGATAGGTCTGTTTATGGTGCATAAATTAGTTGAACATTTTAAAGGAAAAATATCTGTAAAAAGTGATCTTGGTCAAGGTTCTACTTTTACGGTAATGTTTCCTTTGGCATAACTCAAAGAAAAGCCCTTGGAAATCATTTCATTTCCAAGGGCTTTTTAGGCTGCAACACTATTTCATCCTTACACCAATAAATATATATCCAATAAAAATAAATAGAAGAACCATAAGTACAAATGGTAAACTCCCAAGTGAAGCTAAAATAGGACCGAAGCTTGCACCGAATAATAAGATAAATGAATAGAAGGAAGTGGCTGCCCCGCGTGCTTTTGTTGCAATTGTACCA
This sequence comes from Bacillaceae bacterium, assembly GCA_041640535.1. Lineage (GTDB taxonomy): Bacteria > Bacillota > Bacilli > Bacillales > Bacillaceae_L > Litchfieldia. The sequence continues at coordinate 24,182 of JBEQAC010000017.1, read as the reverse complement.
ATTATGGTAATCACAATTGGAATTAATAATGAGATTGAACTGACAAACGGAATTGAAATTAGTGCAAGGAGGATGGGATCTCTATGAAATAGTAGGAGCATAGTTAAACTAATGATGCCGATAAAACAACTTATCAATAAGCAGAATTTTGCACCATATGATTGAATCATTTTACCAGAAAATACTGAGAGAAATGTTCCCGTTAAACCGAGTGCACGGATAAGGGAAAGCGTGTCTTCATCATAGGTTCTACTTAAGCTTTCATAAAAAGTAATAAACGATAATAGCAAAGTAAAAGTAATTGCATAACACCGTAGTAGCTGTGGATTTTTTAAAAGTAAAATGAAGTCCATTATTAGTTTATGAGATTGATGATGGCTTGCTTTTGGAATGACTGGTAGGATTTTGGCGCTAAGCAAAAAAATCAAAAAATAGCAACTAGCAAATAAAATAAAGACAGCCTGCCAACCAAGATAAGTAGAAATAATGGAGCTGGCTAATTGCCCTAATATTCCTGCCATCAAAAAACCGCTATTGATAAGTGCTAAGACGAGTATTCTAGTTTTTTCCGTAAATAATTCGAATGTATAGGCAAAAGCAACTGGTGCAAAGCTCCCTAGCACAAACCCCTGAACTCCTCGAGAGATAAATAAGCTCCAGCTATTAAATGAAAATGCCACAAACAAGGTTGTCACACTTGAGAGCAATAAACCAATCACAATAATTCGTTTACGTCCATATAGCTCTGACATAGGTCCAAAAGCTAATAAGCCAAAGGCATAACAAAATGTAAAAATGCTGCTTCCAACTCCTGCTTGTGAAATGGAGATATGGATGGTAGTAGCTACATCCGGATATATAGGGATTAGTGTATAGATATTACTAGCGATGCAGATTCCAGAAATTATCAGTAAAATAGCGACTAACGTTAAGCGATTCATCGTTTTCACCACCTAGGTTAAAATATGCACTGTTCGAAAGGATGGTCATCAAGATTGACTCATTCCATTTCTTTGTACATATTACCAGTGTTAGATAAATGGATTTAAACCACTGGTTACAGTAAAATAGATTAGCGAACATTATGCAGCGGAGAGTTAACTTAATCTCCAGCTATAGAAATTCTTTGATTATATTTCTATAGCTAAATTTAGGCAGGAGGTTATGACTAAATGTCACTTCGATTTATTTTAGGACGTGCAGGTACTGGAAAGACATCAGAATGTTTAAATCAAATAAGAGAAAAATTAAAAAAGAATCCAACTGGTTCACCCATTGTTTACCTTGTTCCAGATCAAATGACGTTTCAATCAGAATATGATTTAATTAACACCCCAGGTCTCGGTGGAATGATGAGAGCTCAAGTGTTTAGCTTTACTCGATTGGCTTGGCGTGTACTTCAGGAAACAGGTGGAATGAGTCGCTATCATTTAAATAATGTTGGAATGAATATGATGATTCGAAAAATCCTCGAGCAACGAAAACAAGAATTGAAGGTTTTTTCAAAAGCGGCTGAGAAAAATGGATTTATTACACAGCTTGAAGAAATGATAGCTGAATTTAAGCGATATTGTATTACCCCTGAATTAATTGAAAGTAAACAGGGCCTACTTGATTCCGAAACAACTGTCGTGTTATCAGATAAAATGCATGACCTACAAATGATTTATGATGACTTAGAACAACATTTATTTCATAAATACGTAGATTCTGAGGATTATTTAAGATTACTAGCTGAAAAAATAGAGAAATCTAGCTATTTAAAGAATGCAGATGTATTCATTGATGGGTTTCATAGTTTTACACCACAGGAGTTAGAAGTAGTAGCAGAGTTGCTGAAAAAGTGTAAAAACGTGACTGTAGCATTAACGGTGGATCAAACCTATGATCAATATAATCTTGATGAGCTAAGCTTATTTAGAATGACAGGAAATACGTGCCAACAATTATATAATCTAGCAAATGAACTTATGGTCTATATTGAACAGCCGATGATTCTTCATGAGACAAAACGTTTTATCTCGTCTCCTTCACTCGAGCATTTAGAACAGTTTTATGATTCTAGGCCGATTAAACCATTTCATGGTGATACGCAAATTTCTCTTGCTGAGGCAGTGAATCGACGAGCAGAAATAGAAGGAACTGCACGTGAAATTTTACATCTTGTAAGAGAAAAAGATTATCGTTATCGAGATATTGCGATCTTAGTTAGAAATTCTGGAGATTATCATGACCTAATCGAAACGATTTTCCAAGACTATCAAATCCCATTTTTTATTGACCAAAAGCGGTCAATGCTTAATCATCCTTTGATTGAATTTATTCGATCAAGCATTGAAATATTGATAGGTAATTGGCGTTATGAGGCTGTATTTCGCAGTGTTAAAACAGACCTCATGTATCCAATGGATGCTACAATTTCTAAATTACGCGAAGAAATGGACAAGCTTGAGAACTATGTTCTTGAATATGGAATTCAGGGATCTAAGTGGACGAATCAAGATCGATGGCTATATCGAAGAATTCGTGCATTAGAAGGAGAAGATCTTCCACAAACAGATCATGAACGAGAAATCGAGAACCAAATAAATACCTTGAAGCAAATGATCGTAGCACCATTGCAGACATTACAGAAAAGGCTGAAAAAATCAAGCAATGGTCGTGAAATGTGTGAGGCACTTTATTTGTATTTAGAAGAGCTTGATATACCAGCGAAAATTGAATATCTGAGAAACCAAGCGGAAGAAGAAGGGAAACTAGGTGAAGCAAGAGAGCATGATCAAGTATGGAATGCTGTATTGGAATTACTAGATCAATTTGTAGAAATTATGGGAGAAGAAACAGTTTCACTACAACTATTTTCAACCATGCTTGAAACAGGAATGGAGAGCATGCAGTTTGCGATTGTCCCCCCTGCAATTGATCAGGTTCTTGTCGCAAGCCTAGATCGCTCAAGGTTTTCTCACATTAAAACAGCCTTTATTATTGGTGCCAATGATGGTGTTCTTCCTGCGAAACCAAATGAAGAAGGTGTATTCTCACAGCAAGACCGTGAGCGCTTAATAGATTTTGGTTTGAAACTTGCACCTTTAACTCGGGAGCTTTTATTAGATGAAAACTTTATCATTTATTGTGCGCTAACAAGTTCATCTGAAAAGTTATATATTAGTTATCCACTTGCGAATGATGAAGGGAAAGCATTGCAGCCTTCAATTATCATTAAGAGATTAAACTATATTTTTCCGAAAATTAATGAGCTCTTTTTTGTAAATGAACCGTCAGAATTAGCAGAAGAACGTCAATTGGATTATCTTGTGAATCCTTCTGTAGCATTATCTTATTTAACATCACAGCTTCAAGTGTGGAAAAGGTCATATTCAATTCATGATTTATGGTGGGATGCATATAACTATCTTATCCAACAAGATGAGTTGAAGGATATGAGTAAAAAAGTCTTAGATAGTCTTCTTTATCAAAATATAACAAAGAAGCTTCCGATGGAGCTTACAAAGGAATTATTTGGTGAAACCATTCAAGGGAGTGTTTCTAGAATGGAAACCTATCAGGGGTGTCCATTCTCACATTTTGCAAACTATGGCTTACGTTTAAAAGAGCGTGAAGTGTTTCGCTTGGAAGCACCTGACATTGGGCAACTTTTCCATGCGGCATTAAAGTTAATTGCGGATACTTTAAGATTGAAGAAAATGGATTGGCGTGATTTAACGGTGGAGCAATGTGAGCAACTTTCGATGGAAGCAGTTGAAATGCTTGCTCCACGATTGCAAAGGGAAATTTTATTAAGCTCAAACCGTTTCCACTATATCAAGCATAAGTTACAAAAAGTCATTAGCCGTGCTTCCAAAATTCTGAGTGAGCATGCAAAAGCAAGCGGCTTTACTCCGATTGGACTTGAGATTGATTTTGGAAAGAGAGGACCATTACCTCCAATCAAATTTAATTTAGACAATGGCCAACAAATGGAACTTATCGGAAGAATTGACCGTGTAGATAAAGCTGAAAGCTCTAAAGGTCTTCTTTTACGTGTCGTTGATTATAAATCGAGTCAAAAATCACTTAGCTTAACAGAGGTTTATTATGGACTTGCCCTTCAAATGATCACTTATTTAGATGTCATCATTCGTCATTCGAAAGACTGGATTGGTACATCTGCTACCCCGGCAGGTGTTTTATATTTCCATGTACATGATCCAATGATTAGTAGTAATACGGTATTATCTGAAGAAGAGGTTGAGGATGAAATATTTAAGAGCTTTAAAATGAAAGGCTTGCTTTTAGGCGATGAAGAAGCAGTTAGATTAATGGACCAAAGCTTAGATTCTGGACATTCAAAGGTTGTCTCTGCAGCGTTGAAAAAGGATGGAAGCTTCTATACTAATTCTTCAATAGCCAGTGAGGGAGAGCTAGGTCAGTTGAGAAACCATGTTCAGAAGGTGTTTAAGCAAATAGGAAATAATATAACAAATGGGATCATCGATATTTCTCCATATAAATTAAAGGAGAAGACACCTTGTACATTCTGTTCTTTCAAAAGCGTATGCCAATTTGATCAGTCCCTGGAAGAGAATGCATATCGGATCCTACCGAGTGAAAAGAAAGAAGTCATACTCGAGAAAATTCGAAAGGAGGCTGGTGTCGTTGAATAACACAACTTTATTGTTACAAAAACCAGTTGATAGTACCTGGACAGATGATCAATGGAAGGCAATTGTTGCAAATGGACAAGATATACTAGTTGCTGCAGCTGCTGGATCAGGGAAAACGGCAGTATTAGTAGAAAGAATGATTAAAAAAATTACTTCCAAGGATCATCCTGTTGATGTTGATCGGCTATTAGTCGTAACCTTTACAAATGCGTCGGCAGCAGAAATGAAAAATCGAATTGGAGAAGCATTGGAAAAGGCGCTAAAAGAGGATCCTGATTCAGTTCATTTAAGGAAACAATTGAGTTTATTAAATAAAGCAAATATCTCTACCTTACATTCGTTTTGTTTAAATGTGATTAGAAAGTATTACTACCTATTAGAGATTGACCCTGGTTTTCGAATTGCCAATGATACAGAAGCAGATCTTCTTCGGGATGAAGTAATGGAGAAGCTTCTTGAGGAACATTACAGCAAACCGAATCATGATCGCTTCTTTGATTTAGTTGATCGTTATTCGAATGATCGAAATGATCATGAGCTTCAAAATATGATCCGAAAATTATATGAATTTTCAAGAGCTAATCCAACTCCAGAACATTGGTTAGATGATATGGTCTCAATGTATGATGTAGAGGGGAGAGAACTAGAGGAACTTTCATTTTTACCTTATATAATGAATGATGTGAAGCTTGTTTTTGAAGGGGCAAGGCAGAATTTAGTAAAAGCATTGGACTTAACAAGGGTACCGGGAGGTCCTGCTCCAAGAGCGGTCACGATTGAAACGGATTTAGAACAGTTACATCGCTTAATACGAGCTAGCGAGTTATCTTGGGAAGCGTTGTATGAAGAGATGAAAACTGTAGTCTTTAAATCTGCAAAACCTTGTAAGGGAGACGAATTTGATCCGCAGCTTTTAAAAATAGTAACCAATTTAAGAGATGATGCAAAAAAACAGGTAAATAAGGTGAAAGAAGAATTATTTACGAGAAAACCTGAAAGTTATTTACGAGATTTAGAGGAAATGAAGTCATCGATTGAGATGTTAGTCATTCTTGTAAAAGAGTTTGCAGCGATGTTTCAGGCAGTGAAGCAAGAAAAAGGACTAGTCGATTTTTCAGATTTAGAGCATTATTGCCTTGATATTCTTCGAGATTCTCGTTCATCAAATACTCACATCATTCCCTCTGAAGCTGCCCGTGAATACCAAAAACAGTTTGAAGAGGTTTTAGTGGATGAATACCAAGATACGAACATGGTTCAAGAATCAATCCTACAGCTGGTTACCAAAGAAGAGGAACACTTAGGAAACCTTTTTATGGTAGGGGATGTAAAACAATCGATATATCGATTTAGACTTGCAGAGCCATTCTTATTTTTAAGTAAGTATAAACGATTTACGAAAAGTGGCACAAACAGTGGCTTAAGAATAGACTTATCGAAAAATTTCCGCAGTCGAGCAGAAGTCTTAGATGGGACCAATTTTCTCTTTAAACAGATTATGGGGGAAACTGTAGGGGAAATTGAGTATGATGATGATGCTGAGTTAAAACTTGGTGCGAATTATCCAGAAAGTCAGAAAATGGCGGCCGAGCTATTATTGATAAACCGGAATGGACAAGAAGATGAACCAATGATGAACGAGGGTTCTAGTGATGAGGATGTTGGTGAATTTAATCAGGTAGAACTTGAGACAGCACAACTTGAAGCTCGAACCATAGCCATGAAAATAAAGACATTGATTCAATCAGAGTTCAAAGTATATGATCGTGGCCTTAATCGAATGAGAAATATCATGTATCGTGACATTGTTATTTTACTCAGATCCATGCCGTGGGCCCCTCAAATGATGGAGGAATTTAAGAAACAAGGAATACCGGTATATGCTGACCTTTCATCAGGATATTTTGAAGCAACAGAGGTTTCGATCATGATGTCTTTATTAAAAGTCGTGGACAATCCTTATCAAGATATTCCTCTTGCAGCGGTTCTTAGATCACCAATTGTTGGATTGGATGCAGAAGAATTAGCTAAAATCAGAGTGAAAGGAAAAAATGGATATTTTTATGATGCATTAAAAAACTTTTTGAAAGATGGTTCTATCTCTGACACAACCTATAAAAAAGTAAAGAGTTTTTATGACTCACTCACTATATGGAGAAGAAATGCAAGGCAAGGAGCATTGTCAGAACTTATATGGAAATTATATGGCGAAACTAAATTTTATGATTATGTTGGTGGAATGCCAGGTGGTAAACAGAGACAAGCTAATTTACGAGCTCTTTACGATCGTGCAAGACAATACGAAGCAACTGCTTTTCGTGGATTATTCCGTTTCCTCAGATTTATTGAACGGATGAGGGAGCGAGGGGATGATTTAGGTACAGCGAGAGCATTAGGGGAACAGGAAGATGTTGTACGACTCATGACGATTCATAGTAGTAAAGGTCTTGAGTTTCCGATTGTTTTTGTCGGTGGACTAGCGAAGCAATTTAATTTAATGGACCTAAATAAAAAGTATCTATTAGATAAAGAACTTGGCCTTGGATCAAAGTACGTGAATCCAAAACGCAGAATTACGTATCCAACACTTCCAATGCATGCGATGAAGAAAAAAATGAAACTGGAACTCATTGCGGAAGAAATGCGTGTCTTATATGTTGCACTTACTCGGGCCAAAGAGAAATTAATCCTTGTGGGCACCGTCAGTGACTTAAATAAAAAAGTAGAAAAATGGCAAGCAGAGCTCACTAATCATGAGTGGTTGTTATCAGATGTAGAAAGAGCAAAAGCAAAATCATATCTGGATTGGATTGGACCTGCATTGATTAGACATAAGGACTGTGAGGTTCTTAGAAGTGAGGAGATTCACCTAGATATACCAGTTGAAATTTTAAACCATCCTGCGAAATGGGAGATTGGAATTGTCAGTAAAGATGAGCTTCAAGAGCTTATTCTCGAAGAGGAAAAAACACAAACCTCATTGTTAGAGGCTTTGCGGAAAAATGAGCCTGCTCCTGTACAAAGTGAATACAAAGAAAAGATTAAGAATCAATTATCTTGGCGTTATCGGTATCAATCTGCAGCAGCCCATCGATCTAAACAAACGGTGTCAGAAATAAAGAGGCAACGAGAGATAATTGATGAACATAGTGATCATACGTTCTTGAAGAAATTTAAAGCTCCCCTTGTGGATCGACCAAGATTCATGCAGAAAAAGTCATTAACAGCTGCGGAGATTGGAACAGCCATGCACATGGTCATGCAGCATGTGAATTTAAAAGCTGAAATAAATCCTGAAGCCATAAAAGAACTTGTAGCAAAGATGGTAAATAACGAGCTCCTAACCGAAGAACAGTCAAAAGTGATTGATTATGACCAGGTTGTTCACTTTTTTCAATCTCAATTGGGGCATAGATTCCTCAATGCGAAAGAGGTCTTGCGAGAAGTTCCTTTTAGTGTGGCTATTCCAGCAAGTGAGGCATACGCAGACTGGGCTGATGATGATAGCCAAGAAAATGTTTTAATTCAGGGTGTCATTGATTGCATTTTTGAAGATGAACAGGGGCTTGTGTTAATTGATTATAAGACGGATACAATTACAGGCCGTTTTACTAGTTATGAGGCAGCAAAGCCAGTTTTAGAAGAGAGATACCGTGTTCAACTTGAATTATACACACGAGCAGTTGAACATATTTGGAAGAAACCTTTAAGTGATCGTTATCTTTATTTCTTTGATGGTGGTTATTTATTACAACTGTAGTAAGCAAATGTTGTAATTATGGTAAAACGGTTAAAGGGAGTGTTTAGAGTGGGAAAAAAACACAAACTTGGTGTATGTGAATTGTGTGGAAGGCAGGATGTAGAAACGACGATTCACCATCTTACACCCAAGGAAATGGGGGGAGCGTATCTTCCTACTGCAACTCTTTGTATTCCATGCCATAAGCAAATACACGCGCTCTACGATAACACAGAGTTGGCGATTCGATTAAACTCGATTGAGCAATTAAAAGAAGACTCAAAAATCATTGGGTTCATAAAATGGATCCAAAAACAGCCGTCTGGAAAGCTTCCGAAGACAAGAAAATCAAATGACAGAAAAAACTGAGGTGGACAAATGTCCCCTCAGTTTTTTTTTAGATCCAGAACAGGCTACCTAAGGCAAAGCCTCCGATAAATGCTAGAGGGATTGCAAACGGGGCTCCCCAACCCCAGCCCCAACCGAATCCGTAGCCACCGAGACCTCTTCCTCCAACTGGAGCCAAATAGACATGAGTTCTTGTTACATCGACAATACGTCCATTGTGTACTTTGCCTCTTTTATCCGTAATAGAAACGTGGCGGCCTTTGTACTTACAGCATAGATCATAATAATTCATTTATCTTTCCTCCTTTTACATTCGTTCATTTAATTTTATGAATGTTTAAGGAGAAAAGTTTGTACATCTGTCCATAGTCATTAAGGATTGGGTAAAAAAAACATGTTATGCATTTGCAGCTAGTTGCTGATCATTTACATCTGGGTCAATTGTGTTTGTTGCACTTACACCATTATTTGTATTAATGAAATCTCCGGTGTTAAAAGATCCTGACCCTGCATGAGTTTTTGAGGAACTTTTCGGAGACAAATAAAAAGAGTCCCCAAAGTTAACGACTCCGCCGCCGATGCTATTAATTTTGATTGGTCCTACGATTGCTGGCATCTTCATGCACCCTTTTTATTTCCTATTTAATGCAATATCTTATGATACGGACAAGTAAAATGTTCGCCTATCAATTAATTGGTTAAATCCTTTACAAAAAATAGCTAACCAAAAAGGCCAGCTATTAGTTGATTAAGCATTTGCGGTAATTTGCTGATCATTAAAATCAGGATCAATCGTATTTGTTGCATTAACTGCACTATTGGTCATGATAAAGTCTCCGGTATTAAATGCTCCAGATCCTGCAGTTGTTTTGGCAGCATCTTTTGGAGAAAGATAAAAAGAATCTCCAAAATTAACCACTCCTCCACCGATACTATTGATTTTACAAGGGCCGACAATTGCTGGCATCTTGCATGCCTCCTTATTCATTATAATAGTGATAAAAGAAAAAATCCTATGAGTTCTCATCAGGAGAAGGTTGTGTTTCTGTCGCGATTATATCTTCTTCTGTAATTGGAGTGTCCTGTTCGTCGTCAGGCTGTCTAAGCAGTTGACGTATATGTTTAATTCTTGCTTCCGCATTAATCGTATCTGTTGACCCTATATGAACAACCGACGACGATGATACCCCTGTTACCCGAATGGTGCTAACATTTATGGTAGGTTTCTCATTAAATATTGCCATCGCAAAAGGATCATCCATTGGTAAACGTGGAATAGGCCTTGAGAAGATTGAATACTCCCTAAAGCTACCTTCATTTGTAAATATTAGAGGATATTCGCGTTTCACCGCCAGAGCTTGCATCACTGGTGTGATATATTTGGAATCCCCAATTTCTAATAGGGAGCTAAAAGAAATTGCGTTTACATAAATACCACCAACCATTGAAATTCTTCTATACATCTTCTTATCCTACTTCCGCAGCTAGTGGAACAAATGGACCAATAATCAATGATTCTGGTGGTGTATCAAATGTTGAAGACAACATAATGCAGCGAGTATCACCTACTAAAAATACGGATGAAGATGAAACTCCAACAATATCAATATGACCGACATTGATTTCTCTATTTACAACCGTAAAATTCAATTTGAAGGACCACCTTTCATTTCATTTGGCATATTTTTCATAAACGCGCGAATGGAATTTTGAATGTCCTCTTTTACTTTTTTTACAATCACCTGATGTAATTCTTCTTGGTTCTGTATGTTCCCTTGATTTTTTTGAAGATAGAAATGAATTCGATCAGGAATTTGATTGCGGATATCGTTAATAATAAATTCACGATATTGAGCATCTAGTGACCGATTTGTTTCATTCTCAATTCTTTGAATAAACTCGGAACATTGATTTCTTAAGTATTCTTCAACGTCATTTTCAATGTCATTTAAAATAGGGAAAGTCTGCCTTACATCTGGAACATTCATATTCCCTTGAGAAATACTAAAGTCTTCAATCGTTTCTCCATTATTTGGGGTAAGGCCAATATTTAAGGTTCCTTCTAACGTTTCAACCTTTAATTGATCAAATTTGTACTCAATTCTTTCGATATTCGTAGTGGGACGTTGCTTTAGTTGCGTTACTTCAGATTGAAGCCTTTGAATGATGGCTTCCATTGCAGCGATTCGTTTCGTTTGATGATCGACATACTTATGAAGCCTTTCTAAGTATGTCATAAGGTTATTATAATCACCGTACAAGTAAACCACTCCCCGGCCAGTTCCAAAGCTTACATGAGAGTTATAAATTTATAGCAATTTTCGATTGTCTTCTCTCGTGTAAAAATGAAATAGTTGTTATTGTAACAATATGCAATTGTACAAAAACAATGATAATTATTTGCGTTAGCCTGTAGGGGGCTGTAATGGAACGACAGGACCCTCAATTGCTGGTGATTCGGTTGGTGCCGGTTCGAGGAATCCTCCGGTATTATAGTTGTTTGATAATGATTTGATCATGCCGGCACTTCCAATTTGTAAAACAGATGAGTTGCTTACACTTCCAATCTTAAACATATGAATCGTAATATTTTGATTTATATAGAAGTTCATAAGCACCTCCATCGTTTTTTATGCATTCGCAATTTGTACCTGATCAATTTTATCTGTATCATACGTATTGGTTACACTTTGTTGATTGTTCACTCTTAGACCATCACCAGTGTTAAATGAACCAGCTCCAGCAAACGTTTTAGCCGTACTCATAGGGGCAATATTAAAGACATCACCTATATTAAATATACTACTATTACCAATACTATTTACTTTTACCGCTCCAACAATCGCTGGCATAGAAAACACCCTTTTTAGGTTTATATCTCTGTTATGCTATGCAAATTTAGGCGGATTGGTGAAACCTCTTTTTAGCTAATCAAAAATTAATAAACATAAATTCTGACCGCATAAGTGCAACTAAGGAGTTGCCTGCGCCTAAAGGCTTGGCACCAGACAAGTTTTCTATATAATAAAAGTAAAAGTATCATGTAGGATGTGTAAAGGAACATGAAGGAAACCGAGTTATTGCCAATCCCACCGAGTGAGCGCATTTATTCGATTGATAGTATGAGAGGGCTTAGTATTTTTGGAATATTTTTAGTGAATATGACTGCCTTTAGTTCTCCTGCTCTTTATATTCAGCCTGAAGTATGGTGGCCATCAACCATTGATAAACTAACGATTATGCTGATTGATATTTTTGCCCAAGCTAATTTCTATACATTATTTTCATTTTTATTTGGATATGGAATGGTCATCTTTCAAGAAAGGACAAACCAAAAAGGGTATTCCTTCTTTAAATTAGTGAATCGACGATTGTTAGTGCTACTTGGCTTTGGTTGTATACATGCCTTTTTAATATGGCACGGTGATATATTAATATCTTATGCGATAGTAGGTGCAATATTTCTTATCTTTAGTAAAGCAAAGCCATTCACCATGCTTGTTTTGTCTTCATTGATGATTTTTGTTCCCACACTCCTTTTTTTTAGTTTACTTATGCTAGTCTCATTTATCGATCCATTGAGTTTGAACCTACCTCATAACAATCAATTGGCTATGGAAGTCACAGAGATTTATCGCTCTGGTTCCTATGTTGATATTACTTTGCAAAGGATACAGGATTGGTATTACGTCAATAATCTAGAAAATGCCTTTTTCTTACTTTTTGCCTTATTGCCGATGTTTTTACTTGGTGCTTTTATTGCAAAAAAAAGATGGTTTTCTCATCCAGAACGTCATGGGAAATTTATTCGGAGGCTATGGCTTGTTTCTATTTTTATTGCACTTCCTATAAAACTTGTACCTTATTTAACGGTTAAAAACATTGCTACTGAATATTTACAAGATTCAATAGGTGGGGCTGCAGCAGCAATATTTTACGCTACAACAATCGTGTTACTATCAGAGAAGAAAGAATGGAAAAAGCGTTTAGCTCCCCTGGCTTTTGTTGGAAGACTATCCCTTAGCAATTATCTATTTCAATCCTTAATTTGTACATTTATCTTCTATAGCTATGGATTAGGATTATACGGGAAGATAGGTCCATTTCATGGACTTTTGTTAACCGTCGTTATTTTTTTTATTCAACTATTAATAAGCAAATGGTGGTTACTCTACTATCAATACGGACCAGTTGAATGGATATGGAGAAGCCTAACATATGGGAGAATTCAACGCTTTGTGGTAAATAAGAAAAGGCCTTCGATGTGAAGGCCTTGGATTTAATGAGTTATGTTAAACGAATCTTCGTTTATTGAAGTTTTTTGATGAAGATTAATGAGTCGATCTAATTCTTGGCTGCATTGGACCGTTTCTTTAGCGGTATACCCATGCTTTTGTGCTAAAATTATCATTTCACTTCGTTTGCTCTCGATTATACATTTTAAGTTCAGCATGAGCATATCTCCATTTAATCAATTTCTGTTTAATAATCCTTAAGTTCGTACTAATATTATAACTTTAATCTAGGTAAAAAAAACAGTTTCGATAAAAGAAGCTAGAATATTACACGTGTGACCATATTTCTACATTGTTTTTTAAAAACCGGTTTCGGTATTAGAACATTATTATACCTTTTTTTGGATGTGAATAGGTATAAAATAATACGTTTTTTCTGAAAAATAGTACTTATGTATTATTTTTGATTAAAACTGCTTCGCATTTGCAGGTAATTTAATGACGAAAACCGAATTGGAGAAATATCTTGAGTGAAGAGAGGAGTAATCTAGATGAGATTTATAACAGCTCTAAAGGAAAATCGAGTGTTTATAGGTGTGATAGATGAAGGGATGAAGAGAATTGTCGATTTAAGTAGAGGGGTAGAAGAGGTGGGATTTGGTCGTTCTTCTTTACCCGAAACGCTAATTCAATGTATTGAATTAGGGGATGAATTTTTAACCTTAGCTAAAGAAATAGAACAATACTCGATTCAACACGAAAGTTTGAGCTTTGTATATGATTTCAGTTCTATAAAGCTACTAGCACCCATTCCAAGACCATTAAAAAATATCTTTTGTGTAGGGAAAAACTATGCGGAACATGCAATTGAAATGGGAAGTAAAGAGGATATTCCTGAATATTTAATGATGTTTACAAAAGCTCCTACAACTGTAATAGGTCCGAATGAATCGGTTATGTTACATGATGAAATTACAAATCAACTAGACTATGAAGGAGAACTCGCGATTGTTATCGGAAAAAAAGGAAGAGGAATTTCTGAGGCAGATGCATTAGATTATGTGTTTGGTTATACAATTGTGAATGATATTACTGCTCGTGATCTTCAAAATCGACATAAGCAATTCTTCATCGGAAAAAGTTTGGATACAACCTGTCCGATGGGACCATACATCGCACATAAGTCGTTAATTTCAAACCCGAATAATTTAACAATAGAAACTAAAGTGAGTGGAGAAGTTAGACAATCAGGAAATACAGAACAATTTATCTTTAATGTGCAAAATGTAATTTCCACTATCTCTGCTGGAATGACATTGGAGCCTGGGGATATCATTGCAACTGGTACACCAGCTGGAGTTGGAAAGGGCTTTAAACCTCCCCGTTTTCTAAAGAAAGGTGATATCGTTGAAGTTTCAGTTGAAGGGTTAGGAAAGCTAATCAATACAATAGGGGAATAAAAATGAGGCTGCTTCCTTTGCGGCCTCATAAAAATTTCTTTAGGATAAAACCTTTTTCACTTTTTCTATTGCCCAATCTAAATCTTCTCTCGAAATGATGAGTGGAGGGGCAAAACGAATGACGGTGTCATGTGTTTCTTTGCATAGAAGACCTTCTTCTTTCAGTTTTTCACAGTATGGCCTAGCTGCTTCAGTAAGTTCAACGCCAATGAAAAGCCCGCGCCCTCTTATATCAGTAATAATCGGATTAGTGATTTCTTGTAATTTTTCTTGCATGTACGTTCCTAATTCTAATGATCGTTCCTCTAATTTCTCATCAATGATGACATCCAAAGCTGCAATCGACACAGCACAAGCTAGCGGGTTCCCACCAAAGGTTGAACCATGCGAACCAGGGTTGAATACACCGAGTATATCTTTGTTTGCTGCGACACAAGAGATTGGAAATACACCTCCACCTAAGGCTTTTCCAAGTATGTACATATCAGGTTTTACGTTTTCCCAATCACATGCAAACATTTTACCAGAACGGCCAAGTCCGGCTTGAATTTCATCTGCAATGTAGAGGACATTTTCACTTTTACATACATGGAAGGCTTCTGCTAGAAATCCTTCCCGAGGAATGTTAATACCTGCTTCTCCTTGAATGGGTTCAAATATAAAGGCAGCAGTATTTTCAGTAATTGCTCCTTTTAATGAATTGATATCACCGTATGGAATAATCTTAATACCAGGAAGCATAGGGCCAAATCCTCGTTTATATTCCTCACTAGAGGACATCGAGACAGCTGTCATTGTGCGACCGTGGAAATTATCCTCGCAAACGATAATTTCTGCCATATTATCTGGAACTCCTTTAACATCATAGGCCCAGCGTCTTGCTGCTTTTACAGCAGTTTCAACGGCTTCAGCCCCTGTGTTCATTGGAAGTACCATTTCTTTTCCGGTAAGTTTCGCTACTTTCTCATACCATGGACCAAGCTGATCATTATGAAAAGCACGAGACGTAAGTGTGATTTTATCCGCTTGTTCTTTTAATGCTTGTATAATCTTTGGATGACGGTGACCTTGATTTACTGCAGAATATGCACTAAGCATATCCATATATTTCTTTCCTTCAGGATCCTCAACCCAGACACCTTCTGCTTTCGAGATGACAATTGGAAGAGGGTGATAATTATTTGCTCCATATTTCTCTGTTTGTTTAATAAGGTCCTGTGATTTACTCATGGTATTCCCTCCAATCAAGTTTTTTCAACCTTCATTTATTTAGAAAAAATACACCTACGATAACAATATCTTACTACATTCATTGTGGCAACCAGTTACCATTGTCTAAAGATTAGTATAAATCGTGTTTTGACACGTATTTTTTCGTTTTTTTGACAAAACATGCTATAGTAGAAGAGATAGTTCATATTTTGAGGAGGAAATAGTTGAATGACTCACGCACATATTACATCATGGGTTGTAGCGCTTATTTTATTTTTTGTTGCTTTATCATTACAAAAAAGTGGTAAAGAAAAGCCAGCAAAAATGGTACAAATGACGTTACGATTATTCTATGTATTGATTATTATTACTGGGGTACAATTATTATTTGGATTAACATCACTTCCAGCTTCTTACATACTAAAGTCTTTATTAGGAATAGTGACAATTGGAATGCTTGAAATGATTTTAGTACGTCGCAAAAAGGGAAAGCCAACAACAATGTTTTGGGGATTATTAGTCGTCTCTTTCCTTGTTACCATTTATTTAGGATTAAGTCTTCCAATTGGTTTCTGGGTATTTAAATAAAAATGGAAAAAAAGCTACCAAATTCAGGTAGCTTTTATTTTTGCATAAAAATAGCCCTTTTTCCATCCGCTAATGTAAATTCGAATCGGTCATTCTCCTGTGTTCCTCTTTGAAAATGATGCTGAACAGCGCAAATCATATCATTATTATCATAAGTAATAAAATTTACACCTTTATAGTTCCGATTCTCAGGCACGTATAACAAGAAGTTGTGGCAGTATATACAATCATATAATGAAAACGAAAGGTTATTCAAAAACTGTGTGTAACCTAAAAATAATTCATCTGACCACTCGTTCAATAACTCATTGTAGGCAAATGGAAGATTTTTAGGAACCCGGATACAATCACCATGCTGGAGCTTATAGAAGTAATCGGGTAATCTGACCATTCCTTCATCTTTAAACGTTCCTCTTTGCCATCTGTTGTTTGTAAATACTTCAATTTCCTGATCAATAAGATCTTCTAATAGGGAAGCCTCTTCATTTTCATCATCAAAAAAAATCCATTGATCATTTATATACTCAATCGTTCCTAAAGTTGACGAACGTTTTTGCTTACTCATTGTGCGTAGTCGATGCTGCAAGTTCAAGTTAAATCCTCCAATCAATTTCAGTATCAGTTTCTAGTTGATTTAGTCGCTAAACGACTGATGGGGAGAGAAATTTATCATGCTTTTGAATGTTGAATAGCCTCATACACTCTTTTTTGACAAAAGAGAAAGATTTTATAACTGTAAGGGCTTGCATTTTATTGGACAATTCATGGTATAAGCAGTCTGTGCATACAATGTAATCAGCTTGCTAGCCGTTTCTTTTCTGACGGTAGAAAGGGTGAGAATGAATGTGTGGAATAACTGGTTGGGTAGATTTTGGATTAGATTTGCGAGGGAAACAAAACATCGTATCAAACATGGCTGAAACGTTGACCAAACGTGGACCCGATGATTCAAACGTATGGGCTACCACTCATGCAGCCTTTGGACATAAGCGACTTGTGGTTGTTGATCCAGAAGGTGGTAAGCAACCAATGATTCGTGCTAAAAATCAAAACACCTATACAATTTGTTATAACGGTGAGTTATATAATACAGAAGATATAAGGAAGGAGCTGTTACAGAGAGGATACACATTTAAGGGACACTCTGATACAGAAGTTCTATTAACTGCTTATATTGAATGGAAAGAGCAATGTGTTGACTATTTAAATGGTATTTTTGCATTTGCAGTTTGGGATGATGTAAATCAAACTTTATTTATTGGGCGAGATCGATTAGGGGTGAAACCATTATTTTTTAAAGAAAGTAATGGAAGCTTGGTGTTTGCATCTGAGATTAAAGCGATCCTTGCACACCCAGACGTTAAGGCAGAGGTTGACTATGATGGCTTAGCAGAAGTATTTGGACTTGGCCCCTCAAGATCTCCAGGACATGGAGTGTTCAGAGGAGTTAAAGAACTAAGACCAGCTCATGCTTTAACTTTCAGTAAAAATGGATTGAAAATTTGGCGTTATTGGAATGTGAAAAGTGAAAAACATGAAGACTCATTGGAAGAGACGACAGAGAAGGTAAGATTCTTATTTACAGATGCGGTAACTAGGCAGCTTGTATCTGATGTTCCTGTATGTACATTCTTATCAGGTGGGGTTGATTCTAGTGCCATAACGGCGATTGCGTCAAAAGCGTTTGAAGTAGAAGGGAAGGGCCCACTTCACACATATTCAATTGATTATGAGGATAATGATAAATATTTTAAAGCAAATGAATTTCAGCCAAATTCTGATGAGCCATGGATAAAAAAGATGTCGGATACGTTTGGGACAGTCCACCATCGTTCAATTATTACTCAGCAGCAATTGGTTGATGAACTACATGAATCTGTTCTAGTTCGAGATTTACCAGGGATGGCCGATGTTGACTCTTCCTTACTTTGGTTCTGTAAGGAGATTAAACAAGATTTTGTAGTAGGGCTATCTGGGGAATGTGCGGATGAAATTTTTGGAGGCTATCCATGGTTTCATCGACCGGAAGATTTAGCTTCCAAGGCGTTTCCATGGATGAGATCGACTGAAGAAAGAATAGGGTTACTTCAACCTGAATGGAATAAAAAATTGAAACTGGATGAATATGTGTTAGCTCGATTTGAAGAAACGGTGAAGGAAACTCCCGTATTAGAGGGAGAAAGTAGAGTTGATGCAAGGCGACGTGAATTATTTTACTTAAACATGATTTGGTTTATGACTACTCTTTTAGATCGTAAAGACCGTATGAGTATGGGAGCAAGTCTTGAAGTCCGTGTTCCATTTGCTGATCATCGATTAGTGGAGTATGTCTGGAATATTCCTTGGGAGATGAAAATGTATGGCAATCGTGAAAAAGGGATACTAAGGAAAGCATTAGAGGGAATTCTTCCAGACGAAGTGTTATATCGTAAAAAGAGTCCATATCCAAAGACACATAATCCTCACTATACAAAGGGAGTAAAAAAATGGCTCAATGAAATCCTACAGAATAAAAACTCAGCATTATATGAATTCTTTGACTCTAATAAGCTAAGAGATATTGTGGAAACTGAAGGCGAAGCGTTTAAAGTACCTTGGTTTGGACAGTTGATGACTGGTCCGCAGCTACTTGCACATCTGGCACAAATACATGTATGGTTTGAAGAATATAATATTAATATAGTTGAGTAATAGGTTAAGGCAGTTAGTTTTCTAGCTGTCTTTGTTTTTGTATAAAAAAAGCCCCTGTAATATTTACAGGGGATGTACAGACCTTTTTAACTGGAGTCCAAGGCTGTACTTGTATAGATAAAAACTCTTAGGGGAATTGAAGAGTTCTATACACTTGATAAGTGTTTCAAAAGTGTTCCAAGAATATCAATATAGTTAATTACGCATTTGCGTAGATTAAGCATTTTTCGTTTTTGTACCAAGGCTGTCTAAACGTTGAACTAATCCACTACCAAAATCGGTAGCAACCTTTGGAGATGAGTCTGTTAGGATGCTATCACGGAACTCATATGCAGATGACCCATGTTCAGCAAAGTCGAGACCAGCAATTTCTTCTTCACGAGAAACTCGAATTGGACTTACCTTCATCATAATAAAGATTGATAATCCAACGGTTGCTACAGTCCAAACAATAACTGCTGCGACACCAAGAGCTTGAACTCCTAATAAAGATGCACCTCCACCGTAGAATAATCCTCCGCTAGTAGCGAAAAGACCTACAGCTACAGTGCCCCATATACCGCAAACGCCATGAACGGCAATTGCTCCAACGGGATCATCCAGCTTTAATCCACGGTCAATGAATTGTACTGCTTCAATTAAAATAATTCCTGCAACTAACCCGATGATAATAGAACCTACTAATGATACATCTGCAGCACCGGCAGTAATCCCTACTAGACCTGCTAAAGCGCCATTTAATGTAAGGGAAGCGTCAATACGTTTAAACTTTAATAGTGAATAAAAAGCAGTAGATAAAACTCCGCAAGACGCCGACAATAATGTAGTTGCAATTACAGAAGGTACTAGTGATGGGTCAGCAGCTAAAGTGCTACCACCATTAAATCCAAACCATCCAAACCAAAGAATAAATACTCCGAGAGCTCCTAAAGGAATGTTACTACCTGGAATAACATTTACTTTTCCATTTGAGTACTTACCAATCCGAGCTCCCAAAAATTTAACAGCAACAATGGCACCAAGTGCCCCTGTTAAGTGAACAACTGTAGAACCAGCAAAATCAACAAAGCCTAAAGCTGTTAACCAGCCATCACCTTGCCAAATCCAATGGCCAACAACTGGATAGATGAAACCTGTCATTAAAATAGTTAACACCATATAACTACCAAGCTTAATTCGTTCTGCAACAGCTCCAGAAATAATAGTTGCACATGTTGCAGCAAATACTGCTTGGAATACAAAGAATCCAATATCTTCTACACCAGCTAAAGCAAAGCTATCAATTCCGATAAATCCGCCTCCGGTGGAACCAAACATAAAACCGTAACCTACTAAAAAATATAAGACCGAAGCAATTGAAACGGTTAATATATTTTTCATTAAGATATTTAATGTGTTTTTTGATCTTGTAAACCCTGATTCTACCATCGCAAAACCTGCATGCATAAAGAATACTAGAAATGCTGCAATCATAACCCAAGTAGAATCTAATGAGGCACTTACGGATTCAACTGTTGGTCCATCTGCAGAAGCAACAGAACCAATTAAAAAACTACTAACTAACAAGGCTGTTATTTTCTTTTTCATCTTTCTCATCCTTCCCTTGATAAAATTAAAAATTAAACAATTGCTTGAATGCCATCTTCACCTGTGCGAATTCGAATGGCATTTTCAATAGGAATGATAAATATCTTGCCATCTCCAATTGTGTTTGTGCTACATGTCGCTTGAATAATCTGTACAATTTCGTCAACAAACTCAGGTTCAACGACCATTTCTACCTTTACTTTCGGCAGCAATTTTATTTCAAACGTATTCCCGCGGAAAAGTCCTTGCTGCCCTTTTTGCTGTCCGCAACCAGCTACTTCAGAAACGGTTAAACCATTTATCCCAATCTCTTCAAGTTTGTCACGGAGTGCCTGAAAATTTTCCGGTCTAATAATTGCCTCTACCTTTTTCAATTTAAATCCCCCTTTTACTTAAATGTTATATTTCCTAACACTTATTGTTATGTAAGTTATCATATTCTAAAAAGTTGGATAAATCAAGTGAATTTTGAGAAAATTTATAAATAATACAATGAATTTTAAATGAATCGCTTTCATTGTTAATAACCACGCGTAAGAAAAAGTTACATAAAAAAAGAGGACAAACATTATGTTAGTCCTCTCATTAAGTCTAAGATGCAACTTGTTCTTTTGAACGTATAAATGACTTCTTCTCCCATACTCGTGATCTCCAGCGCAATAGCATAAGTATTCCTCTCAGCCATTCATCAAGAATAAAGGCAATAAAAATACCTACAAGTCCATAGCCCAATTTGATCCCGAGGATGTAAGCAGTGGGAACACTGATTCCCCACATTGAGATG
The DNA here is from genome assembly GCA_041640535.1 of Bacillaceae bacterium. Lineage (GTDB taxonomy): Bacteria > Bacillota > Bacilli > Bacillales > Bacillaceae_L > Litchfieldia. Next base: position 2,874 of record JBEQAC010000017.1, on the reverse strand, counting down.
ATTCCTATAAAAACAGGGAACTTAACATCTCCTGCCGCTCTAAGTGAACTAATAATAATGATATTAAAAGCTCGACCTGGCTCAAGAAGAATAGCCAGTAATATCAGTGTTCCTCCAACCTTGATAATATTTTGATTACTGGTAAAGATAGATAAAAGTGTATCTGAAAAGAAAGAAAGGACGACCGTGAAAAAAACTGTAATTCCAAGTGAAATATATAGGCTTCTCATACATGTAGAATAGGCCTCTTTTATTTTTGCAGCACCAATCATTTGACCTATCATTATTTGTGTACCTTGTGAGATTGCAAGAGAAAACAAAGTAATTAAGAAAATAAGATTAAAAGCATATACCTTTGTTGTTAATGCTTCTGTCCCAATCATGGTAATGAAAATAGTGATAACCATTTGTGAACCACTATGGGAAAGGTGTTCACCTGCAGATGGAATTCCGATTTTTAGTAAATTTTTTAAGTGTTCGAAAGGAATCGAAAGAATTCGACGAAAAGGTAACTCATTATCAATTCGTTTAAATAGCAAAAATGTAATCGCAATTAACCCTATTACTTTACTTACTGTTGTTGAAATTGCAACACCGAAAACGCCAAGTACTGGAATCCCAAAAGGCCCAAATATAAACAAGTAGTTACCGATTACATTTAAGATGTTCATTCCAATTGTGACGTACATCGAGTCCTTCGTATATCCATTGCTTCGAATGATTGCACTAATGGTCATAATTAACGCTTGAAGAAATGCAGTTCCTCCCACAAGTTTTAAGTATGAATTTGCTTCTCCCATTAATTCTTCAGGAAGATCCATCATTTGTAATATTTGTCCACTAAAAATAAAAACAATCACACTTAAGATAAAACCAAAGATAAAATTAGCAAATATTGAAATCACTGAAATTTCTGCAGCTTGCTTAAATTGCTTAGCTCCAAAATGTTGTGCAACAAGGACTGCTGTTCCAGTAGCTATGAATCCAAACATCACAATAACAAGATAAAAGATTTGGTTTGCGACACCAACAGCAGCCACGGAATTATCTGAGTATTGGCTAAGCATTAAGGTATCAGCATTTCCCATTAACATATGTAATAATAATTCGATGAAAATTGGCCATGTAAGGGCGAATAATGTCAATTTTTTTGTATTAATAGGTTTCTTCATTGTTGTCACTCCTTTTGACATTTCCGATATGAAAAACAATTTATAGTTTATAATCAATCCGCTATAATAAAAAGAGATGAAAGCGACTGCTTTTGGAATATAACGACTTTGCAGGTGGTGAATATATATGGCAGTACTACAATTAAATGTTCCGCCTTTTCCAACTTTTATTAAAATGGGAGAAGCGTGTTTTACACCGGGGAAAAAACATTTTCGTAGAGAATTTTCAGTCTTTGACTTAATTTATGTAACAAAGGGGATTCTTTACATAGCTGAAAATGAAAAGAAATATGAAATAACGGAAGGGAAATATTTAATTTTAGCGCCAGGTTATGAGCATTATGGCTACAAAGGCTGTGAGAGTGAAACAACCTATTTTTGGATACATTTTAGGGTAGAAGGGAGCTACTGTTTAGGTAACAGGAAAGAAATTAATTGGGGAGATATCCGTGTTAAAGAAGGTGACTTTGTAGAACCGAATCAGTTTGTTTTTCATATTCCGAGATTTGGCGTAGTCAATCATGCAACGTTTATTGAACGGATATTTGAAAAGATGTTAATGGAAGGTTCTACACCTACGCCAGATTTTCCGTTACGACAGCAAATTTATTTTGAAGAGCTATTATTAGAGCTTCAGAAAGAAGCGATGAGAATTCCTTCAGCTACTGAAAGGGTAACAGAGAAAACCTTGCATTACATTCAGGAACATTTTACGGAAGATATTAAAATGGAGGATATTTCAAGAGAATTACATTTTCATACAGACTATATAACAAGATGTATGCAGAAAACGATTGGTATGAGTCCAATCCATTATTTAAATCAGTATCGAATTTCTCAAGCGAAACGTTTATTAACCACGACAGATGATAAAATTATGACGATTTCTAAAAGTGTTGGAATTGATGACCATACTTATTTTTCAAAGCTATTTAAAAAAATTGAAGGTGTTAGTCCATCGGAATATCGTCAATTCTCACAAAGAGAAAGTTGAGAATTTTTGATTTATTATGCTTTGATTTGACTATGTAATGAATAAAGAGGTAATGTTGTTAGAGGGATTTTTTATAGTGTTAGGAGCGGAAAGAATGAAGAAGGTTTTAATATTATTTTTACTTCCGTTACTTCTTTTTTATTCAATGCCTGGACAGGCAGCGGATATAGAAGAACGTGACTTTCAAGAAGAGATGATTTATTCAATCATGATTGATCGATTTAACAATGGTGACCCATTAAATGATTATGAAGTAAATACATCGGATCCATATGCTTATCACGGTGGGGATATTGTAGGGGTTACCAAGAGGCTTGATTATATAAAAGATATGGGGTTTACGACGATTTTATTATCGCCTATTTTTCAAAGCGCAAGCTTCGATGGGCAACAGATTGTTGATTATTTTGAGATGGAAGAGCATTTTGGAACCATTGATACCTTTAAGGAGTTGATTAATCAAGCTCATCAGCGCGATTTAAACATCATGATTGATTTTGTTTCCACTGATGTGATTGGTTCAGAAGAATTATTGGAAGCTGGAATTTGGTGGGCAAATGAAACTGGGCTTGATGGATATAGGTTAAGAAACATGGAATCGCAGCCGTTAGCCTTTTGGACAGAGTTTATAAGTAAAATAAAAGACAATAATGAGACATTCATTCTTATAGGTGATATAGATCTTGGTGATGAACTTAATCATGATGA
>JBEQAC010000016.1:0-28048 GCA_041640535.1 Bacillaceae bacterium | reverse complement strand
CGATCACACCCGTGAAGGTTAAATTTGCCCGTATGATCGAGCAATATTTGTTAGAAAACTACCGTAAAGCGATCGAAATTGAGGAGCTTGCGAAATTAATTAGCAGATCTCCTAGTTACACCATCACGGTTTTTAAAGAGGTAATGGGACAATCCCCTATTCGATATATTCATCAGTTAAGGATCATCGAAGCGTGCAATCTTTTAAAAAATACCGATATGACCATTGTGGCGATTTCGGATTACTTAGGTTACTATGATCCTTCCTATTTTTCTCGTATGTTTAAAAAATTAACATCTCTATCCCCAAAAGAATTTTCTATGGATGGACAGCAGATTGAAATTTCTAGCCTTTTTGATTAAAGGTGTTTTTTATACACTAGTTACAAACAGGAAAGGATCTGTTTTCGGTTCCATAAGGATATAATGGGATACAAAATAGAGTGTGCATAGATGACAACGATACAAGCTTGAGCGAACTGACTTTTCATTCGGACTCTGTATCAACTGATCCTTCTCCTACTGTCCGAATGGACCCTGCATTCGGACTCTCTATCGACTGATTCTCCTCCTGCTGTCCGAACTGATCTTGCTTTCGGACTCCCTTTCAACTGTTTCTTCTCCTCCTGTCCGAATAGATCTTGCTTTCAGACTCTCTATCGACTGATCCTCCTCCTGCTGTCCGAATTGACCTTGCTTTCGGACTCTCTATCAACTTGTTCCTTCGCCTAATGTCCGAATGGACCTTGCTTTCGGACTCTCTATCGACTGATCTTCCTCCTGCTGTCCGAACTGACCTTGCTTTCGGACTCTCTTTCGCATAACCCTTCGTCTCCTGTCCGAACTGACCTTGCTTTCGGCCTCTCTATCGACTGTTCCTCCTCCTACGGTCCAATAAGCAGTAAATTTTCACAACCAACAGCTAAGTCATCTATCTTAATCTAGTATCAGCTCTTTTGTTTCATCAGAAGAAACCATGTATACTATCTAATTACCCTATAAAAACCTAAAAAAATCGCGTGCTAACATTTTAAGTTTACACGCGATTTTCTATGTCATTTAACTATTTTACACCTGAGAAACGTAACCATTTGTTAAGGCAGAACTAGTCTACTTTCGTATACTCATATAGCATATGATTGTAAAGGCTCACAACATTTTTTAAACTTTTTCCCGCTTCCACATAAACAAATATCATTTCTACCTGGTACCTTTAAACCAGCTTTCACATAATTCTCGAGTCTGGTCTTTTTCACATTCCTTGCGACGATTTGCATTCTCTCTTCAGCATATTGATAGATCTGTTTGTAGCTTTGGCAAAAGTAGTCGGTTTGCAATTCCTTCGGATCATACCAATTTCTATTCCTTGGACAACCACCATAACATAGGTTCAAATACTCACAGTTTTCACATTTTGGAGCAAGTGTCGTTTTTTTACTTAAAAACTCATCATAGGTAGAATGATTTAAAATATCGCGCAAAGAAGATTGACCAATATTTCCTAAAGAGTAATCCTCATGAATAAAGAAATCACAAGGATAGGCATTTCCATTTTGCTCAAACAGGACCGTTTTAGGACAGGATTTTCGATGAGTACATAGCTCGGCTTCTTGATGGAGATAAACCGCTAACATATTATCAAAGAAACGTTCGGAGATTACTGGATACCCATCGTTATACCAAAAATCAAAAGCTTCACATAAAAAGTCTCCATATTCCTTTGGTGTGATTAAAAATCTCCCTGGTTTGTTGATATCCTGTGAATTAAAATCCATACAAGGAATGAATTGAACATATCGAAAGTCTTCACTTTGATAAAATTCCATTAATTCTGACGCTTTGTTAATATTATTCTCATGTAATACAGTTAAAATATTAAAATCAACGTTTTCATCTTTTAATATCTTAATTCCGTTTATAATTGATTGGAAACTACCTTTTCCTGATCCAGTTACTCTTCTTGCATCATTGATCTCCTGTGGACCATCTAAGCTAACTCCAACTAGAAAGTTATACTTTTTAAAGAATTTGGCCCACTTTTCATTTATTAACGTACCATTTGTTTGGATTGTATTGCTGATAATCGTATTTCTTGGTGCATACTTCGCTTGGAGGTCAACCACTTTCTCAAAAAACTCTAAACCAGCTAGTAAAGGTTCTCCTCCTTGCCATGCAAAGGATGTGGTTCCATTTGACATTTCCATGTATTCTTTAATAAATTTCTCTAATACTTCGTCTGAAATGGTCTCAATTTTTTCAGGTCTTCCATTACAGCGACTATAATAACAATAATCACATGCTAGATTACAAGCCTCTGAAACAGTTTTCCACATTACGCCTAGTGGATCATTCATGTTAAGTGTTTCACAATAGTTGGTCAAAAATATCCCCCCTTCCCCTTATTTTAAAGGAGTTCATAAAATGAATTCTATGAAGAAAATCACACGATCACTTTTCTATTTTTTTAAAAAAGCCTAATCTCCTCTTTACAACAAAGAGACAAATTAGACTTTTGATCAAAGAGGAAAGAATTAAATCGAAATCTTTTCTTTCTTGCAGTTTTTTTAAAATTTTTACGAAAATTTTGTTGTCATTTTTATAATTTAATCTATCATTTTGGAAATCTACATTGTGCGCCCAGCTAAACCAACGAAATAAATAGCAGCTGCTTTTTGATCATGTTGCAAAGTTACATCGATAAATTTTTCAACAACATCCGTTGTAACTTCAGTAACCTCAGAACTTACAACAAATTCTTCAAACTTACTTAAGATTTGTTGGCGTGTATTTTCAGGAGTAATATTTAGTAACGCTCTTACTTGATTTTGTGCTCCTCTTTCCCAAGAATAATCTAGTAATATATGAATCTGTTCTGCTTTTCTAATCGCTTCTTTCTGTTGCCTTAATTCTTCCATCGTCATGATTCCGTCCTGAGGAATCCCCAATCTTTCAAATTGTTCCTCTGGTGCATCGTTTTCTCTCATTTTTTCAGCCATTTTATTGATATACTTCAATTCAATTTCTAAATCATCAATTTCCTCTGTTTGACCAGGATCGGTTGTTAAATCGAACAATTTAGATCCATATTGAAATGGGTTAACAAATCCCTGACCTCCAGGAATTTTCATGACTTGGCAACCTTTCGTAAAAGAAAAAGGCTCATGAAGTTCTATGTTTTGTAACTCATCAGGAGAAAACCTTTGCCTCATATGTGTTGGCATTAACGTATACTCAAATAATGGCCCATTTTCCGGAGAGACAGGCCCCCTCATGTAAACATAGTTGCCGTCTGTTATGTTCACATGGCTCCCGTGAAATCCAAATAAGGCGGTTTCACGAATTGGTTGATCGGATTGAATGGTATCTCTCAATGGTTTTCCATCCATATTTTCTGGAAGTAGGACTCCGAAAAACTCGAGTAAGGTAGGAGCCAAATCTACAGTTTGAACAATAGACTGTCTTCTTTCTCCTTTTGTTCCAATTCTAGGATCCCAGACGAATAATGGAGTGTGTGCGATTTCTTCATAAACCGGCATGACAGCCTTTGACCACCATCCACGTTCGCCTAACAAATAACCATGATCTGTATTAACAATGAGCATCGTGTCTTTCCACATATCATGTTTATCCATCATTTCGATTACACGCCCTAAATAATGGTCACACATACTTAAAAGCGCTGCATATTCATATTTCCCATGTTCAACGACTTCTTCACTTTCTTGGACGAAGTAATACGGTGGCCTATCAAAGTGCTTTCCATTATATTCATGAGGATACAAATCTTTATATTTCTGATGTGCGAAAAACGGTTCATGTGGATCAAACGTTTCTAACTGTAAAAACCAGTTATCTTCTTCCTTATTTTTCTCAATAAATTCCAACCCTAAAGAGAATGTTAACGCCTGTGGGTGATTTTCTTCCTCTTCTAAATAACTTCGATTCACCCAATCCTGTCTAAACATATTTGAATGGATAAAAGGAGTCGGAATTTCGGTCTCAGGTTTTTCTGGATCCTTCACATGTCCTTTCCATGGATCACCTTCTTGTCCTCTTACCATTTCAAAAGAACTGTATCTTGGATGGTAAGTAGCACCACCGTCTTCCCAATAATGTTGATGATCGGTTACTAAATGAGTATATATACCATGTTGTTTTAAAATTTCTGGCATAGAATTGTCAAATGGTTCAATTGGACTCCAGCTTCGATGTAAGAAATTATAACGGCCAGTATGTAGCTCACGCCTTGCTGGCATACAAGGTAAACTTCCTGCATAGCACTGATCAAAAACGACTGTTTTTTCTCCTAACTCTTTAAAATTAGGTGCATGAGTCCAATCACATCCATAGTTCGGTAGCATATGCCGATTAAGTGAATCAAACATAACCATAATTGCGCGCATTTCTTTTTTCCTCCTCTAAAAATTTTTCAAAACAGAAGAAAGAGATGTCAGAAATAGTACAAATCCCTCTCTTCTATCAATCCGAAATCTATTAATTTGCCTTCCACTCATCAATCTGTTTCTGTTTCTCATTAATAATTTTATCTAGTCCTGATTCCTTAAGCTTCTTATTAAACTCTTCTAAGCTCTTATCCGGATCTAAAGTACCTGATTCGAGACCTAATTTGTATTGGTTCATTACGTTGGTTACTGCAGCTATCTCAGTTTTCACTGGATCTGGATTAAACGTAAAACCAAATGCTGATGAAGTGATCGCGTTATTATTAAATTCCATCATGCGCTCCCATAAGTCTGGATCATCGCCTTCCCATGGATAGGTTAAAGCGTTATTTCCAATTTCCCACTGATTAAATGTATAGTTACTTTCTGTAACTCCTTCTGGAAGAGAAATGGTACCTTCATCATTTACAACAAAATGCTTTCCTTCAATCCCATTGGCGAGTAAATTCATCACATCTTTATCAGTATAAAGGAGATTTAAGAATTCCATTGCTTTTTCTGGATTTTGACTATTCCTTGCTATCGACATCATAAAGCTGATTGCGTTTGTTGTCATTGCATATGGCTCTGTTAGTCTAACAGAAACCATCTCATGGCCTGTAATAGTTTTCTCTTGCACTTCATATCCTGGTTTCATATGGGAAAAGTACCCAAATCCTTTACCTGCTTTAACAATACTAGCTGAAGCTTCTGAGGAAGTTGCTGAATCCTTTAAAATATACCCCTCTTGATACCACTTCCTTGCTAATTTCACAGCTTCAATATAGTCAGGGTCTTCAAACATATTAATAACTTTCTCTCCATTAAAAGGTAATACCCCAAGATACTCTCCAAGAGAGTCATATTTTCCACCTGAAAGTACATTAGCTACAGTGGTTTGTCCTGTATTAACAACAGGAGTCATGCCCTGCTCATTTTCTTTCACAATTTTAAATACATTGTCTAAGTCAACGAAGGTTTTCACTTGTGAAAGGTCAATATTGTATTTATCAACAATATCCTTTCTCATAACGAAACCATAATCATTTGCCCAAGCTCTTACACTTGTGATCCCGTAAATGTCGCCATTAACCCTAGTTGAATCTAGGATATGAGATGGCATAACCTCAAGAATACCTTGTCCATGGGAAGCAAGTAACTCATCTAATGGAAGTAACTGCCCTTTAACTGCTTGCGTGCCGTAGTTAAAACCTGAACCAGTTACAATGAGGTCTAATTTTTCATTTCCTGTCAACATTAGATTCGTTTGTTGGACCCATGCACCAATATTAATCGGTAAAAGGTTTACCTTCACATTGATTTTTTCTTGTGAAATTTTATTGATTTCATCCTGGACAAGTGGCAAATCATCAACATTTGTAAAAGTAAGGAAAGCCATCGTTACCTCATAGGGTTCACCACTGTCTTCACCTGCCCCAGGGCTATTCTGACCATTTGAATTACACCCTCCTAGAATAATAGAGATTGCTAGAATACAAAATAATAATACGGTTATGGACTTAAACCTTTTCAACATTTTATTCCCTCCTTTGTTTAATCCCCCTATTAATTATGTTCTAAAAGAAATTTTTTCAATTTTTCCTATTCCTCCTTAAAAGGCATACGATGTGAAAGCGCTTCTACAAATCTTGCTATAGACAAAATTATCATACAATTTATTCATACACAAGATTAATTAATTTATAAGGTATAACAAAACTGTTATACCTTATATTTGGGAAAAACGTTTTAAAATAGGTATTTTTGAATAATAGGATGATTGACCAGCTTTGTCTTTTTTGTTACATTAAGTCTTAAGGAAATATAGAAGCGCTTTTACACTTGATATAAAAGCGCTTTCTTATGGAGTTTATATTTTTTAAAATAACATAGTGGGAGATTCGTATGAAAGTATCAATCTATGATGTGGCTAGCTTAGCCGGAGTTTCTATCTCAACTGTCTCAAGAGTTTTGAATAAAAGCGGATATGTAAGCAGCAAAACTGAGCAAAAGGTACACGATGCAGTAAAAAAACTTAACTTTATCCCAAGCGTTACGGCTCAAAACTTGGCAAATAATGAAACAAAATTAATCGGCGTCTATTTTTCTTCTTTCCCTGATTCAAGAGAGATTTCATCAGGTACTTACTTTTTAGAGTTCATTAAAGGGGTTAATGAAGTTTTAATACGTTATGGATATCATCTTTTATTGATTAACGAAATAAACGAATCTGAGCAAATAATGTCTAATCAATCTAGACCACAGTATTATTCTTTTATAAAACAAAAAAGAATTGACGGTTTAATCTTAGGAAGTACCCTCGTTCATTGTTCATCCTTCTATGAATTACTAAATCTTAAAATGCCAATGGTATACATTGGGGAAAAACTTTTAAATACCACCGGATTGAATGTATACGCCCAGTACAAACAATATACCAAAGATATTTTAGAATATTTCTACAACAGAAACCATCGAAATATTACTATTCTTAGTTTGGAAAAGGATAAAATCGGTTCAGTAATCCGTGAATTTGAATTGGAAAAAGAGAATAAAGAGCTGAAGGTAAATTATTTTTATGACAATGGAAGTTTGGATTCATACCTTACCCTACTGCGGAAAATATTTACTAAGGAGAATAGACCTACAGCATTATTGGTCCAAGATTTATCTAAAGTTCAACAAACCATTAACTTATTAAACAATATGAATTTAGAAGTACCCGGCGATGTATCAATTGTAACAGTCGAGCACAAATATCAGGACGGTGAACAGTGTTTTCCTGCTGTTACGAGTGTCTATGTCCCTGCTTTTCAGATGGGTGTTGAAGCAGCTAGCATGTTATTTGAATATTTGCATGAATCACAAGATTTTTGTAAAGAGATGATTGTCGATTCTAAAATAACTGAACGTCACTCGGTCAAAACAATGGGAGAAGAATAAGTCTTTCCTAATAGAAATGTAGAAGGAGAGATTATACCGTGATTTATTCTTATTTGTGCTGTTTTAGCCTTTTATTACTATCAAGGTGGTTAGATAAAAATGAACATAAAAAGCTTAAAAATGTTTTGTCTTGTAGTAGATGAAGGCAGTATAAGTCAGGCAGCACGCTTAAGCTTCTTATCACAGCCGGCTGTTACTAGACAAATCCGTCAGTTAGAAGAGCAGTATGGGGCTATTTTATTTGAGAGAACAGCCGGTAAGTTGACACTTTCTAAAGCTGGTGAAATTCTCTACCCGTTTGCAAGGGAAATGGTTGAATACTCTAAAAGATCCTTTGAAGCGATTCAAGAGACTACGAATAATCAAGAAACAGTCCTAAAAATTGGTGCTAGCTTAACAATTGGAGAATATTTATTACCTTGTTTACTTGGAGATTTTAGCAAAAGTTATCCTGGATTAAAATTCAACTTATCGATTGGAAATACCCCTAATATCTTATCGAAACTAGAAAATAACGATATCGATATCGCGTTTGTTGAAGGTGCTTTTGAGAAAGATGATTTTATTAGAGAGAAATTCGCTCATGATGAGATGATCTTGGTCATTTCATCAAACCATCATTGGAAAAATCGAAATCAAATCCATATTCATGAGCTACCAGAAGAAAAAATGATTTGGCGGGAAGCGGATTCAGGTACTAGACAAATTATTTCAAATGCACTAGATGATCATGGTGTACTTAATAAGATTAAAAGTGCAATGGAGCTTGGAAGCTATCAATCAATTAAAAGTGCTGTTGAAGCAGATTTAGGTGTAAGTATTCTACCAAAACTAACGGTTAAAAATGAATTACACTATGGAAAATTGCATGAGTTAAAAGTTTCAGAATTTCATGTATCAATCGATTTATGGATGGTACAAAAAGCTCAACGTTTCAAAAAAACAGGTTTGAATGACTTTATTAATTTTATTCGTAGTTGTAATTGATTTAGCTGAGCGTATTCAAAAAAATAAAGGCTAACCTTGTGGATAGCCTTATTTCTATTACATTTTTACAATTAATTTTTCACAGTCCCTAACACATACGTCTCCATAACTTTTAAATCACTTGCAATACTTGTGAACTTATCCCCAAGCTGCCCTTCGTTTTCCACAATCGCATAACGGATATATCCTAATTCATTCAACTTTTGATACGTTTCTTGGAAATTCACAATCCCTGTTCCAAGATTTACAAAATCATTAGGCTTCACATGCTCTGTATAGATTTTCATCACATCTATGTTTTCTTCTTGGTTCAAACCGTTAAAGATGTTAACAGGATTCACGTGTTTACCTAAATCCTTTTGATGGACCATGTCACATCTTTCCCCTAATTTTTCAAGGACAGAAAATGGATCGTATCCACCTCTTGATACCCATACAAGGTCTAACTCAAATTTCACATTCGATGGATCTGTATTTTCGACTAGAAGATCAAATATTGTTGTATTTCCTACTTGCTTAAACTCATGTGCATGGTTGTGATAGTAAAAATCCAGACCTGCAGCTTTACACTTTTCACCAATCACATTTAGGTGTTCGGCTGCTAAAAGTGTGTCTTCTTTTCCAGAAAGAAATGCCATCGGGAAAACAATAGACTTACACCCAAGCTCTGCATTTTCTTCAATGATTTTATCCCAATCACCATCAATTAAAGCTTTACCTGGAGCTACACCTTCATGTGCTGCGAACGCATTCAATCCTAACTCATTAAACTTCTGTTTAATCACTGGGAGTGAAAAGGTATCTGTAAACCGCTCTCCTGTAGAAAAATTGGCAGAAATCAACTCAATATTTTTGTAGCCCATTGCTGCAACCTTTTCTAATGTACCAAAATAATCCTCGTTTAATTCTCTAAATACTGAAAATAAGTTAATTCCGATTTGGATTGTCATAGAATTTCTCCTTTTTATATTATTAATTGAATGATAGTCTAGTTGGAAACGTTTTCTATTCTCATCATACTGAACTTTTTCCAGAAGTTATGGTAAATAATTTGTGTTTTTGGTATTTTATTTGAAAATTGTCCCTTTTTTAACCTCTTATGTAAGCTTTGAAGTATAATCAAGCATTTCATCAATCACATGATTGATCCTCTTCTTGATTCCATCGTCTAGTTGCATAGACTCATCGTTAAAATGCATTTTATCCACGACCACTTGACCGGGGATTACCAAACCATAAATCCCTCTAATGACTGTTCGCATTTGATTTAGTGGACTAATCCCACCTTTTCCTCCTCCTGCGACAGCAGATATGGCAAACACTTTCCCCTTCGTTTGGTCGCTCCCAATCCAATCAAGGGCATTCTTAAGTGCTCCACTCATTCCACTATGATAATCAGGGGTACACACAAATAAAGCGTCTGCCTCCTCTACCATTTTTTTGAATTTCACCACATTGGGATGCTGATTCTCTTCACCAGTAAAGATCGGAAGCATGTCCTCTCTCATATCAAATGAACTAACATCGATATTATTTTGACTAATATATTTTTTTACGTAACTCGCTAAAGATCTTGTACGTGAGATTTTACGTGCACTCCCACATATCACTAAAACTTTCATAAGGATCTCATCTCCTTTTTTACTATTAGTAACATAGTTCATGAAGGTAGTACAAGAATTTTGTCTTTACATAAAATAAAGAGAGCTAGATCATCCTAGCTCTCTTACCAGTTATAATGGAAATATAAATTTTATAGAATCACAACCACATACCAACCAATCCCAATTAGTAGTCCTAAAATAAGTATGATATAAATAATCGTCAATCGCCCTATATTCCGCTTGGTTGAAGTTCCGTAGTTTGCGTCCACTGTTCTAGCAACTGCTAGAGTACCTATGAGGGCTCCGACACCAATAATCGCGACTAAGATAAACGCATAAATCATCAAATCTCCCCATTTCTACCAAAGTAAATTAGGCTTCTTTCTTTTCAAAACGGGCCAACTCGATAATCATAGCTCCCATTCGTTCATTTTCAGGGACGATAAGTTCTTTTACTCCCTCTTCATATAAAGCTTCTGCCGTGACTTTTCCGACAGCAACTGCAAGGGTATCCTTGTGAAAACACTCAAGGAGTTCCTGATGACAGCCTCGCTCCTTTGCGAAGTTAAAAAGAGACCGAACTTGGATCGCTGTTGTAAAGCAAACAGCATACATTTCTTTTCCTAAAATCTCCTTGCACAATTTTTCAACAGTCTCCATCTCTGGAGCAATATGTTTGTACGGTAGAATTTTAAATACGGTTGCTCCTTTCCCTTCAAGAAACTGAATTAATGCTGGTGCTTCCTCTCCATGTAATTGAACCATTACTTTTTTACCTGTAAAATCAAATCTCTCTAAAGATTTGATTAAACTTCGATTTGTCCCATCCTCATCTTCTGCTACAGGTGTAATCCCTAATTGTTTTAAAGTTGAACGTGTCTTATACCCTCTTAAACCAACATTTGCGTTATGGATGATATCTAAAAATTGCTCCTTAACACCTAAATTCTCTGCAGTATCTAAAAGAGTTTTCGTACCAATTCCTGTAGTAAAAATAACCCAATCGGTTCCTTCCTGTACAAACCTCTTCAAATCTTCCTCTACATCCTTCTCTGCTAAAAAGACAGTCCCTTGAAGAGAGCGAACAACAGGAATTCCCCCTTGCTTTTCAATCAACATGCTCATTTCTTCTGTATTTCGTGAAGCACCTAACGCCACACGCTTTCCTTCTAATTTTGGTTTCATACTCATTCCTCTTTATTTCAGTTTAATTTATTGTCTTTATCTTAAATGTTTTTTCGTCAAATTCCAAATACAATGTACTATTAAGAGGAAATTGAATAGCTATCAAAATCCTGAGCAAACAAATAAGCTAGCTCATAAAAGAACTAGCCTCACACCTGATCATATCCTTTGTGGAAGCACGGGAACCGTCCCCGTGCTTCCTAGATAATAAGAAAAACAGTCCCCACTGTCATAATCAGCCCACCAATAATGGTATATTTAGTTGCTTTTTCTTTTAAAATAACGAAACCTAGAATCATCGTAATAACCACACTAAATTTGTCTATCGGAGCAACGACTGACACTTTTCCAATGGCAAGAGCTGCAAAGTAACATAACCAGGATAACCCTGTTGCAGCACCTGATAGAATGAGAAAGAGATAACTTTTTTTCGATATTTCTTTCATATCTCTATAAGAGCGTTGAAAGAATACAATCGCCCATGCAAAGATGATGATGACGACCGTTCTCAAAAATGTCGCTACATTAGAGTCGACACCTTCCATCCCGATTTTTGCTAAGATGGCAGTTAAAGCAGCAAATACAGCACCTAAAATAGCGTGCACAATATAAAATTGGGATCCGGTAAATCGTTTATTTTCTTCATTTTTACCAATCAAAACAAACGTACCAATGGCGATAAGGGCTCCTCCAATCATGATATGTGGAACAGCTTTCTCTCCAAGAACGACAATGGATAATATGATCGTTAATACCACACTTGATTTATCGATAGGGACCACTTTTGAAACATCCCCCATGGCAAGTGCGCGAAAGAAAAACAGCCATGATAAACCAGTTGCTAATCCGGAAAGTATTATAAACGCTAATGCTTTATACGAAATAAGCGGTATGGTATCAAGCTGACCTGTAAAAAGTACAATAACAAAAGAGATGATTAAAACAACGACCGTCCGAATCGCGGTGGCCAAGTTGGAATCTACTTTTTCAATTCCGATTTTGGCTAAAATGCTAGTGAGAGAAGCAAAAAATGCTGCAAGTAATGCTAGAGTTACACTCATTTTTTTACCTTCTTTTCTTTCGTTTTACTTTGTTTCCTATATCGTTTACGAAAGATACTTTATTTTTCCTTGAATAGGCTTTCTTTCCTTCGGTTTATTTATTTCTTCAGGATAACCTACACCAAATACCCCAATAACATCATAACCATCTGAAACACCTAGGATTCCCCGGTTCTTAGGATTACTCCCCATCGATGACCAGAATGTTCCAACCCCTTCAGCCCAAGCAGCTAGATTGAAATTTTGGACAAAGCACGCTGTAGCCAGTGCGTTTTCTTCTGTTTCAATTTCTGTAGCACCATGTTTTGATAAGATGGCAAGAACAACAGGAGCACCGCAAAAATTAGTTTTGTGATTTAACTTTGCTCTTGTCTCCTCACCTACCACATACACTTCCCATGGTTCAGTCATTCTATGATTCGGAGCCATTGTGCCAGCTTGCAACCATTTACTGATTTGCTCCATACTGACAGGATCTGATTTAAAATTTTTTATATTACGGCGAGAATAGATGATTTCTAAAATATCCAAAAAAATTCCTCCTTTGAGTCTTCCTTATTTTTTAAACCGCTTTACTCTTAACCATTTTTACTTCTCCCAAAATCATTTTTATTTTTTTTCTGACCACTGAACCAACTGAGACCTTCCGTTCTTTATGATTTCGACAAGTTCTGTTGCTAGTGAAGGGTTATGCAATACTTTTCTGACTGCGTATTGAAACTCCAATTGAAATTTTTCCATTTCTTCTCGTAGCACACCAGCCTCCTTCGATTGCTTCCACAATAAATGGAGACGCCATTCTTCCCAAAATATATCATCCTCATCATGAACCTTGTCTGACAGAAATTCCAAGCCGTCAGGGGTTAACGTATATACTTTTTTATCTGTTTGTTCCTCAATCGAGATCAAACCTCGTTCCGATAAATCCTGCAAAGCTGGATAAATCGTTCCAGCACTAGGTGAATATACACCCTCACTGCGCTCTTCCAATAGCTTCATCACCTCGTAGCCATGTCGTGGCTCTTCCTTTAGAAGTTGAAGGACTGCAATTTGAATAAGTCCTCTTCGTTTGGTAGGCTTCTTTTTTTCTATCTTCTTAGGATGAGATTTTTTATCATGTAGTGCCCCTTTTAAGCCATTTTCTGTAATCGAAAGTATCCCTTTTCGATTAACGATCATTTCTTCCTCAAGCAAGTGATCAATGATAGGGGCTATATTTGAAATTTCTCCACTTAGAACCAGTCGTAATTCATCTATACTTATTTCCTTACGACTAACATATGTAAGGACTGTTAGAATGTCTTGTTTTTTAAAAACTGACATATCACACCTCCACTTCTTCATTAGTTACGATAAATTTTAATCGATATACCTACGCATAGCAATAGATATATCGATTATTTTTTTCGACATAAAAAAAGGCTACCTAAATAGCCCTCTAACAAAAAATAATTCTATTATAGTTTTTCCCCATTAGTCGCAATGACCTCTTTGTACCAGAAGAATGACTTTTTCTTTTTCCGTTCTAGCGTGCCACTACCATCATCATGTTTATCTACATAAATCAGACCATATCGTTTTGACATTTCTCCAGTAGACATACTTACCAAGTCAATACATCCCCAAGGAGTGTATCCCATCAATTCAACACCATCTTCAATCGCTTCATACATCGCTTTGATGTGGTCACGTAAGTAATCAATACGATAATCATCATTGATAGATCCGTCTGGTTCTACTTTATCCTTTGCTCCTAACCCATTTTCGACAATAAATAGTGGAACTTGGTATCGATCGAATAGCTCATTTAAAGTAATACGTAAACCCACCGGATCGATTTCCCATCCCCATTCACTCTCTTTAAGAAACGGATTCTTCACTCCACCTAAAATATTTCCTTGTCCTAATTCTTCAGGCTTTTTATTAATCTTTTCTGTACGAGACATGTAGTAACTAAGACCAATGTAATCTACCGTGTTTTCTTTCATTAATTCCAAATCACCTTCTTGGATTTCCAACTGAATGTCATGCTCTTTAAAATAACGTTTGATAAAGGCAGGATATTCCCCACGCACTTGGACATCACTACAGAAAAAATTAAAGAGACGAGATTCTTCTAACGCATGCAGTACATTTTCAGGATTGCTGTCAAATGAATAAACCGGCGCAGACAGAATCATGCAGCCAATTTTAGCATCAGGCATCATTTCGTGACATAACTTCACTGCGATGCTGCTAGCAACAAACTGATGATGGTAGGCTTGAAAGGTTGGTTGATACTTATCTGATTCCTCCTGAATGGCAAATCCAAGGCCCATGATTGGAAAGTGCAACCCACTGTTGATCTCATTAAATGTCATCCAATACTTTACTTTTCCTTTATAGCGATTAAAAATAGCTGTGACATATCTTTCAAAGAAGGCAACAACCTCCCGACTTCTCCAACCGCCGAATTCTTTTACAAGATTTACAGGCATCTCATAATGGGAGATGGTAACAACAGGTTCAATTCCGTATTTATGTAGTTCGTCAAACACACGATCATAGAATTCCAATCCAGCTTCATTTGGTTCAAGTTCATTCCCATTTGGAAAAATACGAGTCCAAGCGATTGACATGCGGAAAACCTTAAATCCCATTTCAGCAAACAAGGCGATATCTTCTTTATAACGATGGTAGAAATCAATCGCTTCATGATTCGGATAGATATATTTCTCTTTATCAATTTCAAAATTAAAGCCGGGCTCAAGCAATACTTTCAATCGCCCTTTTCCTCCAGGAAGAACATCGGCAATATTTAGTCCTTTGTCTCCCTCATTAAATCCACCTTCTAATTGATTAGCTGCAGTAGCACCTCCCCATAAAAAACCTTCGGGGAATTTATATGTTTTCATTTTCTGTACCTCCATAAATCGAGTCCATCATTAATATTTGTTATTCCTTTTTATTTATAAGCTTTTATAACAAAAAATCATAATTGGATAGATAGTAAGATATTATTGAAATATGATAAATTTAGCATAACTAGCATATTTAAAGCATTAGGGAGGAAAGATAAATAATGAAAGAACTAGGTTATGAAGAAATTTTTAGTATACATATTGTAGTAGATAAGCCAATTGTAGTTGGACAAGATAATATCGTTGGGAGACGGCAATTAATTCCGATTTTATCTGGAGAAGTAGAGGGGAATGGCTTTAAAGGAAAGGTGTTACCAGGAGGAGTAGATAGTCAAATCATTCGTCCAGATGGAAAGTGCGAGCTTTCAGCTAGATATGCGATTCAATTAGAGGATGGTGCTTCGATTTATATTGAAAATAACGGGATTCGAACAGTACCGGATGAGTATGTAGAGGACGTGAAATCTGGAAAGTTCGTTGACCCTAATGTCTATTATTTCCGAACAGTGCCAACGTTTGAAACATATGACGAAAAATATAAATGGATGATGAATCATCTTTTTGTATGTTATGCGACTAGATTACCTGAGAAAGTTTTATTAAAATTCTATAAAGTTGCCTAATTAATGAATGATGGGAAGTCTCGTAACTTCCCATCAAACTATTAATTAATATCAAAATCAACAATAATACTATCTTCCACACCTATATCCTTCAAATAGGAGACGGTTTCCTGGTGAGCAGGGTGTGGACCATAGTTTTCTAAAGAAGCTCTATCCTTAAATCGGACCGTTAATCCCACTTCATATCCCTGACTTCTGTTTGAAAAATTCATCCCCTGCTGAATATCCACGATACCCGGAATGATTTCTTTTAACAGTAAGGTCCTTCTGATTAACTCTTCTTTTTGTTCATCCGTTGTTTCCGGAGAAAATTTGAGCAACACTATATGTTCAACCATAACAGATGCACTCCTATTTGCTATTCAATGTTTCTCGGTCGAAACCAGCAATTTGCTTATATTTATTCGCGATATCCTCTAGTTCTTGGTATGTGATGACATCGTCTAAATGTTCAAAGCCATTCGGTGCTCGATCTTCAACAATCTGCATGACAATTTCCGGTCCATTTTTCCGGTTTGATAAGACAATATTGGCTGTTGGTTCAAGTCTTGCTTTTTCATAAGCAATCAAAGCAAGCTCTGCACTTTGTTGTTCTAAAATAGCTTGTCCTAATGCATCCGCATCTAAGATTGCCTGTGACGCTCCATTCGAACCGATTGGGTACATCGGATGTGCCGCATCTCCTAATAAAGTGACGCGCTCAAACGTCCATTGAGGTAGAGGATCACGGTCCACCATTGGAAACTCATAAACAGCATTTGTCTCCTCGATCAGTTTCGGTACATTTAGCCAGCCAAAATCCCAGTTTGCAAAGGCAGATGCAAATTTCCCCTTGTCGATTTCTTTGTTCCAATCAGCACGGGAAGGCATTTCATCGACCGTAAGTTCCGCAATCCAATTTACAAGAGACCGTCCATTTGCGGCTGCATCTGGACAAACTGGATAGGCAACAAATTTTTGATCTTGATATCCCGCCATGATCATCGATTTTCCAGTTAAAAATGGTGTAGATTCGGTCATCCCACGCCATAAAATCCTGCCACTGTAATTTGGTAGACCTTCATCTGGATAGTAAAATTTACGAACAGCAGAATGAATACCATCCGCAGCGATCATAATATCTGCACTATACGAACCTATACGTTCCCCCGTTTTCCTATTTTCAAAGTGAGCGGTCACCATGTTACCAAACATATGAAACGATCTTAGGTGATGCCCAGTAAACACTGCTTCCTGCCCTAATCGTTCTTTGACAGCTTTTAAAAGCAACATTTGCAAACGTCCACGATGAATGGAATATTGAGGCCAACGGTATCCAGCATTCATTCCTCTAGCCTCTTGCCATATCTTCTTGCCGAATTTGTTCACATAAATAAGTTCTGCAGTTGGGATTCCCGATTTTTCAAGCTCATCTGCCAAGCCAAGCTCTGTCAAAATCCTTACAGCATGTGGCAAAAGATTAATCCCAACCCCAAGTGGTTTAATTGTTTCCACACTCTCAAAGACACGAACTGACACGCCAACGCGGTGAAGTTTAAGAGCGGTCACAAGACCTCCAATTCCGCCACCGACGACGATTGCCGTTTTGATACTAGACAAACCCATCCCCCCAAGATGAAAAAATATATCAGTATAAATATTTTCTATGAATTCTAACTCTTTTTAATTATTACATAAATCTTTTATATATCAATATTAAATTTATTAAATATTAAAAAGACATAAAAAGACTAGTTCATTTAAGAACTAGTCTTTGAAGTGTGATGAAATCATCATTTTATTACAATGAAGACAATAACCAATTTTTGGATAACAAATAAGTTTAGGAAGCATGAGAACCGTCCCCGCGCTTCATTCTTTAACTGAACCTACTACTATACCATGGATAAAATATTTTTGTAACATGGGATAAATCACTAATAACGGAATAATAGAAACCACAATTTTTGCAGCATTTAGATTTTTATTCGATACTTGCATCGTATTTTCCAATGAACTTGCATTTGCTCCTGATTTCAGCATTTCTTCGATACTAATGGATAAAGATTGAATATAGGTCATTAGAGGATAATTAGAAACTTTCGTCATATATATTAATCCTGAGAAGAAGTCATTCCAGTTCCCAACTATGCTAAATAATGCAACTGTAGCTAGTGCTGGTAATGAGATTGGAATAAAAACCTTTACTAGTATTTGTAACGGGTTGGCACCATCCATAATTGCCGCTTCTTCTAACGATTTTGGGATCCCTATAAAGAAATTCATGATTAATATAATGCTAAATACCTGTACTGCTCCAGGTAAAACCAAGGACCATATCGTGTTTAATAGGTCTAAATTTTTCACTACTAAAAATGTAGGTATCATCCCACCATTGAATAACATGGAGAAAATCAAAAGATTCATATAGATGTTTCTACCTTTAAAAACCTTTTTAGATTTCGATAAAGGGTAGGCCATTAGCACAATCAATATCATATTAATAATGAGCGATAGAAATACGCGTTGTACTGAAATCCCAAACGAACGCCAAAATTGCGTATCTTCCATAATCATTTTATATGTTTCAGTCGTAAAATTTACGGGGATTAACCCAACTGCATTTGCTGTAACTGCCTCACTACTACTAAAAGAAATGGCAACAATATTCCATAAAGGGAGCAGACAGATTAATCCCGAAGAAATCACAATGGTATAAATAACAAAACGTCCAATTCGTGCTGAAATATGTTTATTTTCAACCATATTATAGTTCCTCCTTAGAATAATTTCCGATCCGTATACTTTTTAGCCATTTCGTTTGCTGAAATGATTAAAATCATACCAATTAATGATTTAAATATTCCAACTGCTGTCCCGAAACTATACTCACGTGATAGTAGTCCGATGCGGTATACATATGTGTCCAGAATATCGCCCGTCTCGTATACCATTGGTGTATATAGGTTATACACTTGATCAAACCCAGCATTTAAAATATTAGGTAAGCTAAGGATTGCCAAAAGAAGAATAATTGGAAGCATACTCGGAAGTGTGATATGCCAAACTCTCTTCCACCAATTGGCCCCATCAATACTAGCCGCTTCATGTTGCCCTGGGTCAACAGCTGTTATGGCAGCTAAATAAACAATCGAATTAAATCCAAATTCCTTCCATACATCCGTACCGATTAATAATGGTTGAAAAAGTGAATTGCTTCCTAGGAAATTCAATTTATCCAAACCGAAAAAGGTTAAGATTTGGTTTACAGTCCCATCTAAACTAAACATATTGACTACTACAGCAGCCAGTACCACCCATGATAGAAAATGGGGCAAATAGACAACTGTTTGAATCGACTTTTTTAGAAACTTTAGACGAATTTCATTCAATAAAATAGAGAATATAATGGCGGCAAAAGTACCTAGTAGTATTTTCCCAAACGCAATGACCATTGTATTTCTAAAAATTTTGCCGATGTCCGGTAGTTGAAACATATAGATAAAATGTTCCATTCCTACAAATTCGGAACCTAACATACCTTTTGCAGGGACATAATCTTGAAATGCCATAATAATGCCAATCATAGGGATGTAACTAAAAATCAAAAGAAAGATCATTCCGGGTAACATCATTAGGTGATACATAGAATTTGTCGTTATCCATTTTCTCTTTTGTTTTACGGTTTTTGCATTTGTCCAGTTGGCAGTTTTTGCAGTCTGTACCTTCATAAAGAACCCTCCTCATAGAATAAGGACTGCAAAGCAGCCCTTGATAATGTTCTTATTGCTGTTCTGCCAATTCTGCTTCTATCTCAGCAATAATTTCATCTCCACCTTGTTTTTTCCATTTGGAAACAAATGTATCAAAATAGTCCAAAGGTTCAGCACCAATTACAATTCTGATAAAATCTTCCTCTTCTAATTTTAAAAGGTTTGCACCCTTTTTCTCCATTGTCGCAGTTGTTCCATAATATACAGGAGTTGTCCAATTGAAAGTATCTTCTTTTGTAAGTTTTTCAATCAAACCTATCCCTTTCATACGGGAATGATATTTTGACCATGCTGCCGTTTCTGCATTTTCAGGATCTTCTATATATTCAAGAATTGTTTTTACATCCGTTTTAATTCCAGCTTTGACTATATCTTCAATTGAAATTTCACCATTTACTGCAGGTACAATTTGGTCAGAAAAATCATCTATTGTACTAGTAGATTTATAAACTTCAATGTTAAATGGTCGTGTAGAACCATCTACACCAAGTTCATTATATTTTGCAATTTCTGGATAATCTGTTTCAAGATCCGTTGCATTTCCTAATTCATCATAAAATAGATTTAAGATTTTGATCGCTAACTCTGGGTGTTCATAATCCTTCCTAACCACCATAAACTGACCAGTAGGATTTTCATGAAAAACGTTTGCTTTTCCATTTTCTCCTTCTAAAGTATAGGCTACAAACTCTGCATTTTTATCCATTCCCTTAACAGTAGATAGACCCCAATCAGGGATATGCCATGGACCTGTTACAATGCCTGTTTGTCCGTTTGTTAGAAGTGCCATAATGTCATCCCAGGTTCTTGTTCCAAATTGTGGATCAATAATTCCTTTATTGAACCATTCCGCCAATACCCCAAGTGCTTGTTTTGTACCTTCAGTGGTTGAACCATACGTGATATTTCCATTTTTATCTTTTATATAATGTCTAGGATGTGCATTGAAAACACCTGCTATAGAAGTCATCGTTAAAGCAGATCCACCATAATCTCCAGCATTCAACCAATGCGCAAAAGGGATTCCTACAGGATTACCAGAATCACCAGGATCATTTTCTAGGAAAGCCTTTGCAGTATTTTCCAACTCTGCTAAAGTAATTAGGCTGTCACCATCATTATCCAGTTCCAATCCTAGTTCATCGATCCAATCTTGTCTGATCCAGACCATGTTTGGCGCATTTGCTCCAATTGTTGCTGGAATCGCCATTAGACGATCATCGAATGTAGCATCATCCAAGCTTCTTCCATCATAAGAGTCATATATCTCCTTAATGAAATCGCTCGCATTTTCATTATAAACATCTGTCAAATCTGCAATTAAATCGTTTTCAACTAACTCTTTCAATTCATCTCTTGAATTGACGCGCATCATATCCGGTAACTCACCTGATGCAATCGCTAGAGCCACTTGTCGTGTATAATCTTCTCCCTCAGCTTCAAACTGATTGACAATTTTTGCATCCAATTTTTCTTCAACAAGTCGTGTGTACGCATTGTTCTCATACGTATCGCCATTAGGTAATTTTGGGTTCGCCGCTGTAACACGTCCCATAGTAATGACCGTTTTCCCATCTTCTGTTGTTGATGTACTATCTTTTGGTGAAGATGAATCCACGCATGCTGCTAAAGAAACGGTTAGCATGGACGTAATTGATAGTAATGTCATGCGTTTAAACAATGCTCTATATTTCTTCATAATGACCCCTCCAACTATTATTTATCTTTGACCATTTGGTAATTCATCACTTAAGTTATGGTCAATTGAGTTAAACTTACATTTAGTTTAAGTGATAAAAGATGAATGCTAAATATTAAAAAAAACGTTTCCATGTACTTTTTTCCGGAACTTATTGTACAGATTGTAAGGATGAAAATCTCAATGATATAATCAACATGACTTACTTCTAGGAGGGAACACCAATGTATCGTATCTTAATAGTGGATGACGAAAGAGATGAACGGAATGTCATCCGTTTTCTTCTTAATAAGTACAACTTTCAACTTGTACTAGACGAAGCTTCTAATGGAAAAGAGGCTTTGTCTCTATTAGAAAAACAACCTGTAGATATCTTATTTACAGATGTAAGGATGCCTTTTATTGATGGAATTGAATTGGCAACGAAGGCTAAAGAGCTTTATCCTGACCTCCACATTATATTTTTCAGTGGTCATGATGATTTTTATTATGCCAAGAAAGCAATTTCATTAAGGGCTGTAGATTATATATTGAAACCTGTAAAACCAGAGGAATTTAAGAATACGATCTCCATAGTCTTGGAAAATATAAAAAAACAGGAGAAAGAACATGAACTAAGAGAAGCAAATAACGAATTCCTCAAAACTCATGTTCTATATCGACTACTTAATAACACGCCTATTGATTTGTTAAAAAATGAATACCCCACTATGAAGTTTGATTTTTTGAATCATTATTCTCACTTAATGTTAATGCAGTTTGAAGAACCTTTTTTTGATCGACTGCCTAAGGAAAAAGATACTTTCTCCTTTTATAATCAAATCAAGAAAATGATCCCAGATTATCCGTTCGATTTTATTAATTTGAATCCTTTTCAAATCCTGTTGTTATTTATGAAAAAGGATAAAGACACAGAGTATACGGAAATTGCAATAAAGATACAAAAACAGGTCTACTCAGAATATGGAGTAAATTGTTATTTATCTGTCAGTCACGAATGCACATCTCCAAGTGAGTTACCAGAAATTTATGAGGAGTTGGAACAGTATCTTGAAGATCGTTTTTTCTATTCGGATACCTATATTTATCCAATAGATACCTCAAGTGAAGAAAGCAAAGAGTATCTTGAACAAGATGAACACATCCTACAAACGATTCAATCAGCGATTCAATTAGTAGATATTGTGACCTTTAAACAAAACATAAAACTTCTTTTTCAAAAATATCAAGCGAAACAGGAAATTTCTCACATTTATGTGCGCTATTTCTTTTCAAGGCTATTGCAAACACTATGTCAAGAGTTGCCTCATTATAACAAAGAATTGATTAATAAGAAGCTGGAGTCTATTTTTTCTTGTCAGCATTTTTCAGATATTGAAACGATTATAGTCAATGTTGAGGATGAAGTGATAAAAAAATTAGAGGAAAAAGAACAATCACCTAATCACGTAATCCATCTTGTTCAACAATATATATACGAGCACTTTGAAGATGACTTAAGTTTAAATGTACTAGCTGAAAAAGTGTTTTTGTCTCCAAGTTATTTAAGCGAGATTTTTATTAAAGAAACTGGCTGTGGAATTAATAAATATATTAAGAATCTTAGGATGGATAAAGCAAAAGACCTCCTTAACGATACCAATATGAAAATCACTGAAATATGCAAAACCGTAGGCTATCATAATCTATCTTATTTTGTACGAAGTTTTCGGGAACATTTCGGCTCGAGCCCTGAAAAATACCGTCAGATGAAAAAGTAAAAGAAAGAGACCTTCTTATGCAGAAACTAACAGCTTGGTTTAAAAATCTAAAGTTTAGAAGTAAAATTTTATTTATATGCCTTCTATCAAGTATCTTACCCGTCATCGCATTGGGTAGTTATTGCTATTTTCAAATTCAACACATCCTAATCAATCGTGAAAGCGAAGTTTTAGAAGAATCTTTAAACCAGGCAATCTCAAGTATTGATTACAAGGTTAATACTTATACGAATGTGATTAACCAAATGGTTTGGAATGAAGAGGTGAAGCGAGGAGTTACTTCTGAGTATGACAATTCCTTTGAAATGTATTTGTTTTATCGGGATATACTAGACCCTATATCCTTTAATACGCACTTTCTATACAGTGAAATCAATACAATCACTATTTTTAGTGACAATCAAATGCACCCACACGGCGATATTCTTCGTCCTCTATCAAATATTGAACAAAAAAGTTGGTTTAACCAAATTTTAGAGACGTCCACTCCAAAATTTGTCGTCTCGGCAGTTGATCGGACATTTGAAGTTGTCAGCCAGATATTTGATCGAAACCATAGTATTACCAATGTCGTTTATTTAGACATTGATTATGAACATGTTTTTGACAATATGGCTAGTTTATTTGAAAATAATTATGGGATTATCATTCTTGATGAGAATCAAAAACCTGTTTATTCCTTCCAACGTTTTCAGGAAAAATACGATTCATATGAGGTAAAAACAAATGAATTACTAGAAAAATTGAACGACGGTTCTCTAGAGAAGGAATATTTATTTAAGAGATCCTCATTATCCTCAACTGATTGGACAGCATACCTATATCGTCCACTGGATACCATTTATGCTTCTACTTATAAGATCACAATCACCGTTTTCATCGTGATCTTGTCATGTGTACTGTTCTTGTTTCTGTCTATCTATTTTCTTTCTCGAGTTACAGTTCGTCCTCTAGAAAAGTTAGAGAAGAATATGGAACTAATAGAAAAAGGCGATTTATCCGTTACCGTTACGAATACTTCAACTGACGAAATCGGAAACCTAATTCGGCGATTTTCCAATATGGTTCATAAACTACAGGAAATGATAAATGAGGTATATAAAAGTAAAATTGCTCAACAAGAGTATGAAATGAAAGCATTACAAGCCCAAATCAATCCGCACTTTTTTTATAATAGCCTTTCCCTAATTAACAGCAAGGCAATTATTGCGGAACAAGAAGATATTAGTCAAATGGCTCAGCTTCTTTCTACATTTTATCGAACAACATTAAATAAAGGGAAAAATACAATTTCGGTAAGAGAGGAATTAGAAAACACCACTTCTTATATTCAAATTCAGCGTATGATGCATTCAAACTCATTTGATGTTCATTACAAGATTGATAAAGAAATCTTAGATTACACGATGCTGAACCTTCTTTTACAACCTTTAGCAGAAAATGCAATCAATCACGGGATTGATCATAAAGAAAGTCCTGGAATAGGGGTATTAACAATAACAGCAATACAATCAGATAAAAATCTAATCTTTAAGGTTTCTGATAACGGGTGTGGAATGGACCCAGAAACGTTGAAAACCATTCTAACTACTAAAACAAAGGGCTACGGTGTCCAAAATGTCCACCATCGTGTACAACTTACTTATGGACCTGAATATGGCTTAACCTATAAAAGTAGATGGATGGAAGGAACAACAGTAACCCTTACTATTCCAAAGAATAACTTAGCATAGTGAATCTAGAAAAAAGCCCGTTTGATAGAATCCATTCATTCTAGGATTTTTACCAAACGGGCTTTTTCACCAAACAAAATGATTATAACTTTACCGCAAATGCTTCAAATGGTTTTAATTCAAATTCATGAAAATCAACGGAAGATCTTTCGTAATTACTTATAATCACTTCATCACTTTCCCCCAGACGCTCAAGCTGTATTGTTTCCTTTTCTTCACCGAAGTTGGCAACTATAGCCCAAGTTTCTCCCTCATAATGACGAAGATACATAAAGACTTGTTCCGGTGTGTCCTTTACTAATTCATAGTCTCCCCAAACAATAATTGGATTTTCTTTTCTTAATTGAATCAATTTTTGATAGCAGTAAAAAATAGAATTTGGATCTTCGAGATTAGCTGCTACATTAATTTCTTGAAAATTTGGATTTACATGTAACCAAGGTGTTCCCGTTGTGAATCCAGCGTTTTCTGTTGTATCCCATTGAATTGGCGTCCGAGCGTTATCACGCCCTTTAAAGTTAATCGAAGCAATGATGTCCTCTTTCTTATATCCATCCGCCAAACGCTCGTGATACATGTTCACACTTTCAATGTCTTCTACTTCACTAATATCATTGACAGGATAATTGGTCATGCCAATTTCTTCCCCTTGATAGATGTAAGGTGTACCCTTCATTAGGTGAAGTAAAATCGCAAACATTTTTGCACTTTCCGCACGGTAGGTTGTATCATTTCCCCAACGAGAGACTATTCTTGGTAGGTCATGATTATTCCAAAACAGACTGTTCCAGCCTTCATTCCCTAAAGCTGTTTGCCACTTGCTAAGAACTTGTTTTAGCTCATTTACTTCTAGAGGTTTATAATCCCATTTTTCTTTCCCATGTTGTTGATCTAACCCGATATGTTCAAACTGAAAGACCATGGATAACTCATTGCGTTTTGGATCAGAATATAGCTTCGCAATCTCCGGTGTTGCCCCCCAGGTTTCTCCCACTGTTAATACATCATATTTACCAAAGGTTTCCCGATTCATTTCTTGTATATAATCATGCAGTTTTGGTCCATTGCCTGTTATTTCTTCATCAGGAATTTTACCTACTAAATCAATGACATCCATCCTAAATCCGCCAACACCTTTTTCCAACCAAAAATTCATCATATCCCACACTTCTTGTCTAACTTTTTCATTTTCCCAGTTTAAGTCCGGCTGCTTTTTACTAAAAAGGTGTAAGTAATATTGACCTGTTTCTTCATCATACTCCCAAGCAGAGCCACTGAATGTCGATCTTAATGAATTAGGTACATCACCATTTACAGGATCTCGCCATATATAATAATCCCGATAAGGATTGTCTTTACTTTTACGAGATTCGATAAACCACTTGTGTTCGTCTGATGTGTGATTGACGACCAAATCCATAATAATTTTAATATTTCTCTCATCTGCTTGTTTGATTAGCTCATCCATATCATCCATTGTGCCAAATTCCGTCATAATATCTTGATAATCACTTATATCGTAGCCATTGTCATCATTTGGTGATTTGTATACTGGACTTAACCAAATGGCGGTAATTCCCAGTTTTTCCAAATAATCTAATCGATGAATAATCCCCTTTAAATCACCAATCCCATCGCCATCACTGTCTTGAAAGCTACGTGGATAAACCTGATAAATTACTGCTGTTTGCCACCATTTTACGTTCATTAACTCCACTCCTACTCAATTTAATTCATGGTTTTATTATAGAAAATTCGAAAAGGATATTATATGCTTAATATTGACCTTTTTTTATTCAAAAATGCTCTATAGTTTTTAACTATCATTCGAAAATCTTTTAATTTACTTATACGATTTATGCATTTACATTTCCAAAAATGTTATTCTATTTAAAGGAGGTGGAATCTTGGATAAATATGATCTTAATGAATATACTTTTCTCAATCCAATTAATGAAGAAGTGATCTACCAAAATCCTTTGCTCTTCCTTAAAATATGGGAAATTCATTCTGAAGTAAACTATCATGACACTGTCGAATTTCATCCATGGCATTATCATAAAGAGGTAGAGTTCCTAGCTATTATTGAGGGTCATTTAGGGGTACAAAGAAAACAAGATTATTCAATTCTTGGCCCTGGTGATGTTATGCTATTAGGCTCCTCACAGCCACATCGCTCCCACAAGCCATACAAGGGAAATTTACAATATATCGTTTTTCAAGTTGATTTAGTAAGGCATATTGACGAAAGCACCGTTCCGTATTTGTTTGCTTTCTCAGAACTAACCAAACCACTTGATGAACTGAACTATATATTTAATACAAACAAGAGTAAAAAAGCAGAAGCACACTCCCTTATTGAGGAAGTATTTACAGAATCACAATCAAAATTGAAAGGCTACGAAATTGCCATTAGTTATATCATAAAAAAACTAATGCTAGTGTTGTTAAGAAGTGATGTACAAAATAAATTAAACTTTACGGTGGAAATTGATCTTACTAGATTACGGCCTGTACTTGATTATATAGATGCAAATTTAGCAGAGAAAATTTATGTAGAGGATGCCTGCGCTTTAGTGAATTTAAGCTATTATTATTTCATAAGATATTTCAAAAAAACGTTGGGTGTATCTTTTTTAGATTATATCAACTATAAAAGAATCAAAAAATCTGAGTTACTATTAATGACCAGTGAATTAAGCATTACAGAAGTAGGGTATGAGGTTGGTATCTCAAATATGGCCCAATTCTATAAACTTTTCAAACGACAAAATCACTGCTCACCTAAGGAATTTAAACAGCGTATGCGGAAAAATTTTTAATCATTTCAAACATTTATAGTATAAATAAAATTGGTTAGGATTTTATTCATGATCAAAAACAATCGCTCAACTTCCAAGGAAAAATTCAACAAATCGAAATGTCTTTGAGGGGAGCTCTCAAAGACAAAATTAGCATTTCGAGAATGCGAAATGTCTTTGATGGGCAATTTAAAATGCTCCTGTATATCATACACTCCTCATTTGCTTCCTTGAACTCCTCGTTCCTCGAAACCCAACCATACCTATTTTTGTCATCTTTTCCACTTATGTAAATGTACCAATAATAAAGTTAACCTCACGGTTAACAAAATAAAAAAGAAGCTAGCTCATATTTATGAACTAACTTCTTAGTTGCCTAGCGACGTCCTACTCTCACAGGGGGAGTCCCCCAACTACCATCGGCGCTGAAGAGCTTAACGTCCGTGTTCGGTATGGGAACGGGTGTGACCTCTTCGCCATCATCACTAGACTATGAAGGTTCGTACCTTCAAAACTAGATAACAATCACAAGTACATTCATCATTCATTTGGTTAAGTC
>JBEQAC010000015.1:0-28809 GCA_041640535.1 Bacillaceae bacterium | reverse complement strand
ACATATGAATTTAATGACTGAGGTGACAAAATGAACAATCATCAAATACGTTATACTTTCCTTCATGACATTTCATCTCAAGAACGACTCGAGCAATGGTACCAAGCTCAACTTCTCCAAGAAAAAACCTTCTATTATATTTTGCCTTCGGTACAATGGTTTCAACAGGCAAGGAAAAGACAGCCAGGTCTTGAATTTAAAACCTTTGATGATGTGGCAGATTTATTGTTAAAACAAGCAAATAAAAATTACAATTCGATCTCAGATATTGATCGAATTTTACTCTTTCAAGATATTCTGAAACAAGATTCCTCCTTACGTTCGGAGCAAGAACTTGTTCATCAAGCAAAAGCATGTAGTGATACATACGGACAACTTAAAAGGCTAGGTTTAACGGTAAAAGAGCTTCCAAAACAATTGCAGCCTCTAAGTGAAATCTTTGAGGCGTTTGAAAAACTTTTTGTAGAAGAAGCGAAACTTTTTGATTCTGAAAATCGAATTCATCAAGCTGTATCAATTCAACAAACTAACGTGTCATTTGGACATATTGTGATAGATGGCTATTTTGACTTTTCACCTATTCAGTATTTAATGATTGAGTATTTACTGAAACAGAATGTGCCAATCACAATCTATTTACCAGCTGTTTTCACTCCTCTCGTAAATGAAACAGAAAACACGCTTCAAAGACTGGGCTTTATTCAGGCGGAAACAAAACCCGAACCACAAAAGGTACGAGCTCATATTAAAACTCTTCATGGCGGGACAACCATTCAGGAAGAAATAGAAGGTGTATTAGAAACGATTAAACAGAAGACGAAGGAAGAGCGATTTGATTATACTGGAATCGTATTAAGTAATGAATCGCTTTATAAAGATGAATTAATTACCATTTCTGAAAAGAGAAATATCCCTCTTAAACAAATAAAGAAAAAAAGCTGTATGGAAACATCATTTGGGCAGTTTTTATATCTACTCTTTAGTTTCAATCAAGATAATATGACCAAATGGGAGAAAGTTGTATTGCTTGATAAATTAGCAGAGTTATTATTTATTCATGCATCACAGTACAGTAAGTTAAAACATCAATATTTACTGGATGAACAAGTCAATCCAATGATAGATCAATACCTAGAAAAAACTCTGTTATTTCTAAATCAGATAGGAAAACAGAATTGCTTTAAAGACTATCTTTCACATTGTCTTACGTTTATCACAGATCTAGATTTAGTTTCTTTTTATAAGACTATAATAAGAAATGCTGAAATGGAAAAAAATCATTTTAAAGCTGCAGAACATTGGAGAGTGATTTCAACAATCATCACGCTCTTGGAACAGGAACAAGAGTCACTAGAAAACCGTGGAATCCTTCATCTAGAAACCACTATCTCTTCATTTGCGTACTGGTTTTTTAACCGACTTGATAATGAAAACCTATTCATCGACCGTGCACCAAGTGACGGAATTGTTATTCACACCTTCTCTGACGTTGCACTATTCAGAGGAAAGCGGTTATTCGTACTTGGGATGAATGAAGGCGTGTTTCCAAGAGATACCCGATTAGGAGGGTATTTTCAAGAAAGTTATTTGAAGCAAGAACAATTTCGATATCCAATTCCAGGATTAGAGTATTTTCGAAAAAAGGATGACACTCTATTCGCACAGCTAGATTATATGGCAGAGAGTCTTTCATTTTCCTATGTTAGCGGAATAAATGAACAACAATTATTACTGCCATCAAAATATATGATTGATTCACAAATTGAAAAGGACCCAGAGCCTTCATATACATTACTGAAACGATTTGGAAATAACCAATATGAAACAAAGCTGGAGTATGAGGAAATGATTTCTTTTCAGATTGGTCTTGGGAGGGAAAGCAAGCATCTACCATCTAAGCTTGCAAATTTCAAGGAAAATATAGCACGCTTAACAGCTGGAGAAGAAATTCTTTCAAAGAATTGGAAGGATTATTTGACAAAGCTAGAGGTAGCTATTACTAGACTAGAAAGTTATGCAGATTGTTCATTTAAATATGCGATGGAGCATGTATTGAAGGTTTCAGAACCGTTACAGAAGAAAACAAAGCTTGATCCTAGAGAAACCGGATCCATGTTACACAAAGTGATTGAGGGTTTTTATAAGGATATAACAAGCATTCCTTTTAGTGAAATTGAACAATATTATGAAGGTGAAGAACAGAGAATTCTGATGGAGATTTTTTGTGAGGAATGGAAAAAGTTAGAGCGAAGCCATCCTGAAGTATCACAAAAGGTGTTAAAGCGTGAAAAAGAAGTATGGCAATCTAAACTCGAGAAATGGCTAGTAGCTGAAAAATTGCGATATTGGACCAATGATGCTCTGAAAGACATGAGGATTTTTAAGCTTGAGGAATCTGTTTCACTTAGCTTTCCATTAGCAACCGGTGAAACTTTAATCTTAAAGGGAAAAATCGACCGTCTCGATATCGATGAACAAGGTTTTGTCATCTATGACTATAAATCTAGTTCCAAACAGCTTGATTTTAAAAAAGCAATTCCAGCTGGAGTAACATTACAAATTCCAATGTATATGATTGCGCTTGAGAAAGAGTTCAACGAAGGAAAATATAAAAGACACGCAACAGTTAAGCCCTTCTATCCTATAGGTGGAGGATATATTTCATTAAAGGAACCTTATATTAGAAAGAAAAATACAGTTTGGCGTGATGAGGACCAAAAAATTCGATTTGAACCTAAGTACAATACACATATTGAAGAAATACATCATGAAGGATTAGAATTCACATATAAACTTAACGATTTGGTAGAATCACTTTGGAGGGGAATGCATCGGGATTTTTCAGTTAAACCATTTGCTGAGGACTCTTGTAAATACTGTTTGTTTAAAGCGACATGTCGAGTAAGTCATGGTCATCTAGAAGAAAATGGGGGAGGGCAACATGAAATTTAATGATCAGCAGAGAAAAGCAGTATATGGAACTGAAAAATTAATCGTTATTTCAGCAGGTGCTGGTTCAGGAAAAACAAGAGTGTTAACAGAGCGATATATTTATTTATGCGAACAAAAATTAATAAATAGCAATCACCCATTAGGTGCTTCTGTGGATGAAATTGTAGCATTGACATTTACTGAAGATGCTGCACTTGAAATGAAAGACCGAATCAGAGCGAGAATTAATGAAAAGCGGTTATCTGCTGAGGATGAGCAAACTAAAAACTATTGGTTTCTCCAATTAGAAAAATTAGATCATGCCATTATTTCAACCTTTCACAGCTTTTGTCAAAAAATATTAAATGATCACTCGTTTGAAGCGGATGTGTTCCCTTCAACTCAGGTGCTAGATGAGGTACAAGCCCTCCTTATGAAAAATACAATCCTTGCTGAATTAATCGAAAAAGCATTAGATAAAAATAAGTGGGAACGGTTATTTTTTGTTTTAGATGCATATAAGCTAAAGACTGCAGTTATTGATGTTTATGATAAGGTTCGGGAACTTGACGTAGGCAGAGGAATTCGTGAAGCATTACAAATTGATGAACGAGTAAGTGAATGGCGTCAGTTAAAGGCCGTTGCATTAGAAACATTTCATCAGCATCTGTGCGACTTTTTTACAATGGATCATGATGGTCACTTATTTACAAAAACCACCAAAGAACCTTATGAGCTTTTAAAAAACAGTAAAGATCAACATCCTGAATGCAGCGACTCTTTTTTTCGAACAGTAAGTCGTGGCTTAGAAAAAATGAAGAAAAAACCACACAATACAATCTCTAAACAATGTCCTGAATTATATGAACTATTAGAGGAGTGGATTATTGTAAGGGATTTGTGGCTGAATTCAGACGATAATCAATTAAATTTATTAGAAATAGTATTAACGGAGTTTCAGCAACTACTTGAAGAATTTCACTTACGATATGAACAATCAAAAAAAGATCATGCTTCTTTTGATTTCTCTGATTTGCAACAAAGAGCCATAAAATTATTAGATGATTCAGAAGTAAGTGAAGATTATAAGAAGACCTTTAAGCACTTTATGATCGATGAATATCAAGATACAAACCCTCTCCAAATGAAAATGCTGGAGAAAATTAAACCGAATTATTCCTTTATTGTAGGAGATGGAAAGCAATCGATCTATCGATTTAGAGGTGCGGATGTTCGTTTAATGAATCGGCTTGTGAAACAGGCAAAAGAGCAGGAAAATGCTTCTTTTATTGATATGAATACAAATTATCGTACATGTGACAGTATTATTAAATTTATCAATCTAATGTTTGAACAAGAGCATATCATGGGACAAAAAATAGAGGATAATTTACCTCTATATGTAACAGAATATTCACCACTTACAGCGGCTAGGGATGGAAAGGGTGATGAGGAGAAAAGAGTTGAGTATATTAAGGTAAGCGAAGAGCAAGATCGTACAACAACAGAAAACCAATATATCATGATTGCAAGAAGAGCGGTTGAACTTTATAAAAATAAAACAAAAGTTTTTGACAAGGATAGGAATATGTGGAGAGCTGTAACTTGGGAAGACATGGCTATTTTAATTCCTTCACGGCAGCATCTAATAAAAATAGAGAAAGCTTTGGAACAGTATCATATTCCATTTATCGTTCATAGTGGAGTAGGCTTTTATGATCGAACGGAAGTAATTGAGATGATTTCTTTGTTAAATTGGATCAATCGACCGTTCGAGGGATTATATATATTGACCATGCTTCGTGGCCCATTATTTGGTTTATCTGTAGAAGAGCTAATTGGTATTCAGTATGAAATTAATAAGAGAGAAGATAATGACTTAGCAGCTTTTATATATGAAAAAAAGTTTATAGAAGCTAAAAGCCTAAGTCATAAAGTAAAAGAAACTCTTTTACGCTTTCTAGAGCTATTTGAAGAAAGTGTGCCAATGTCTTTTTCACCAGACGTTAGATTGAGTCTCTTACAACTCTTTGAAGGAAGCAATCTACGTTCAGCGTTTCTTATGACACAAAATGGATTAAATAAAGTGAAAAATGTTGAAAAATTAGTTGATTTACTCGCAAGTATGGACACAACATCGTTAGAGGAAATGTTAAAGCAGCTTTCTATTATTATAGAAGCTTCAAAAAGTAGAGAAGGCGATGCAGATGTTGAGGTAGCAGGTGGACAGTCACTTTCGATTATGACCATACACGGATCAAAAGGATTAGAGTTTCCTGTAGTATTTGTCCCTGATCTATCTAGAACGATTATGAGTGATAAACGTCCTATTCGCTTTGATCAGGATGGATTATACGTGAAATTTAAAGTTGAAAACGAGGAAGAATTATTTGGGAACGATATTGAACTTATCTCTCCAAATTTTCAGCTGCTTTCTGAAAGTGCTAGGAATCAAGAAATAGAAGAATCAAAGCGATTATTATATGTGGCGCTAACCCGTGCGAGAGATTTTTTAATTTTAACGACCAAGGATAAAACAACCTCAAATACGTGGAATCAATGGATTAAGACTGCATTTCAAAATACGGAGCAATTTCACCATATTGTGTCAATAAAAGAAGGGATTAACGAGCAATCCCCTGTTTTAGAAGAGGCTAAGGAAGCCAAGATTCCGACAACAAAAATCGTAAGGTCCATTCCAATAACCTTATCAGTCTCTGAAATATTAACGTATCTTAAAAATCGTTCAGAGCATTATGAAAGGTACTTATTAAAGGTCAACTTTGATGTGGAAGAAAATGTAGATAGATATGAACTAGAACCTAGCAAGGTAAATTCTTTAAAGTTGGGTACACTTGTCCATCGGATCTGTGAGTTGCTTGATCAGAATTTTTCAAGGAATGAAGCGTACAGAGAAGCCTTGCTATTATTAGACGAAGATGAAGATCAAACTAAGTATTTAGACAAAATAGAACCATTAATTAAGTCATATCAATCAAAAGAGCTTGGTACAAGCATTGAAAATGAATGGGAATTTCAGCTATCACTAGGAGATGTAACGATTATTGGAGAAATCGATAAAGTCGTTCAGAAGAATGGACGCTATGTCGTTATCGATATAAAAACAAATTATGTACGTGACAATCTAGAGGAGCTAATTAGCTATTACAAGCCACAGCTCTATTTATATAAGCTAGCTTATGAGAAAGAAAAAAATGTAAAAGTAGAAGAGATGGAGTTATTTTTATTGAGAGATCAAAAAAAGGGGATTTATCCGATTGAATATGACCCGATTTATGAACAAGAGTTGCTAACAAAAATCACCGACATGAAAGAGTATATACTTCATTTTAAATCAAACAGTGGTTGATTTATGGGATATAGGGAAAAGTAAGAAGGAATAGAGATTTTATGTCTCTATTCTTTTTTAATGAAAAAAATACTACAATAAAATGACAAATAAGGAAAACGTTTGCTCTAAGATAAAGTTTGTTGTTATAGTGATATGTGATAGATATGGTAATTAACAAGGGTAACGATATGAAATCGATTGCGTTATTTTATAAATGAATATTGGAGGATGTAAAATGAAAAAGAGCTGGTGGAAAGAATCGGTTGTGTATCAAATCTATTGGCGAAGTTTTTACGACACAGATGGAGACGGAATTGGAGATTTGCAAGGAGTCATACAAAAGTTAGATTATATAAAAAGTTTAGGTATTGACGTTATTTGGTTAAATCCTTTTTATGAATCACCTGATAAAGATAATGGTTATGATATCTCAAATTATTATGGAATTATGGAAAAAGCGGGGAATATGGAGGTTTTTGAAACTTTAATTGAGGAGATTCATCGCCGAGAGATGAAGGTGATTATGGATTTAGTAGTTAATCACACATCTGATCAACATCCTTGGTTTTTAGAGTCTAAATCATCACTCGATAACCCCAAGCGTGATTGGTATATTTGGAAGGAACCGAAAAATGGAACCGTCCCAAATAATTGGAGATCTTATTTTGAACCTTCCGTTTGGACACTAGATGAGCAAACAGGCGAATATTACTATCATTCCTTTGCAGTTGAACAACCAGATTTAAACTGGAAGCATAAAGAGCTACGGGAAGAAATTTATCGTATGATGCGTTTTTGGTTAGATAAGGGGATAGATGGATTTAGAATGGATGTCATTAACCTATTAGCTAAACAGGACGGCTTTCCTGATTCAGAGGATCCGTATAATATAAGTTATCTTGCTAACAATCCCGGAATACATGAGTATTTGCAGGAAATGAATCGTGAAGTCTTACGACATTATGATATCTTGACCGTGGGTGAGATACCGTTTGTTACACCTGAGGAAGGTTTACTTTATGTAGGAGAAGATAGAAATGAGCTTCATACATTGTTCCATTTTCAGGTAGCAGATGAAATGCCCATATGGGACATGCTACGATTTAAAGAAATCCAAACAAGATGGTATGAAGGCTTAAAAGGTAAAGGCTGGAATTCACAATTTCTAAACAATCATGATCATACTAGACAGGTAACAAGGTTTGGAAATGATAAGGAATATAGAGTACAATCAGCAAAATTACTTGCAACTATGCTACATACATTGCCTGGTATGCCTTATGTATATCAAGGGGAAGAAATTGGAATGACAGGGGTTCGTTTTTCAAGTATTGAGGATTACAATGATATTGCAATGAAAAATAAATATCGTGAAGAGGTAGCAAAGGGAAGAGATCCACAAGAGGTATTTGAAAGTCTCCTGTTACTTAGCCGTGATAATTCAAGAACTCCAGTTCAATGGGATGATCGTTTAAACGGAGGATTCACGACTGGAATACCGTGGATCAAGGTGAATCCAAATTATAAAGAAATTAATGTGGAAAAAGCACTGAACAATCAAGATTCGATCTTCTATTATTATAAAAAGCTAATTGCACTTCGGAAGGAAAACGAGGTTATGGTTTATGGAAACTATAAGGATCTTTCTGAAGGACATGAAGAGCTTTATGTCTATACAAGAAGCTTAGCGGGGACAACGTGGCTCATTATTCTAAATCATAGCAATCATGAAAATACCTATCAATTCCCTATGGAAGTAGGAGATATTGATAAATTAATCATTGGGAACTACAATGAACAGGATATAGCATTAAAAGATGAAATTACCTTAAGGCCCCATGAAGCTAGGGTATATGAACTAAAAAGATAAATTTTTCCAAAAAGAGTCTTATTATGTGATAATATATTGGTAGGAGCTAATTTTAATAAAAGCCTTTTTTAAAGGATGGTTATGAAAATGGCTAATATCATTCTGTATGACGGTCACTGTAATTTCTGTAACCATAGTGTGCAATTTATTATTAGGCGTGATCCAAAAGGTTACTTTTCATTTGCGTCTTTGCAAGGAAAAATAGGGAAAAGTTATCTGGAGAGGTTAAGTAAGACTGAAGACTTAAATAGTTTTATATTAATTGAAGACAATTGTATTTATACGAAATCTACAGCGGCGCTGAAGGTATGTTCGAAGCTGAAAGGTGGTTGGAAGCTATTCTCTATTTTGAGAGTTGTTCCAAAACCATTACGGGATATTTTCTATGATATTATTGCTAAAAACCGATACAAATGGTTTGGACATAGCGAGAGTTGTATGATCCCTACACCTGAAATAAAAAAACGTTTTTTAGATTAATAAAAATCTCAATTCCAACGAAAGGAATTGAGATTTTTTGTCATTGTTGTAATATTTGTTCCATTTCATAGCGTTCAACATATTGATCGAAATGAATAGTATATTCGTTTGTAAATTCATCTACTCTAGGATGAAATGTATAGTTCTCATCTCCACGAATATACCACTGGTATGAATGTGGCTTTAGTGGCTTTGCGAATCCATATTGAGTTGGTTTTGTTGGGACATCATGATAGTGTTCATTCATATAAATCCCCCCTTTTACAATATGTTTCTCTCTACTATTATTATATCCTATATATCGTGGTAACGAATGTAAGTAAATGAACATACTGTGAAATGATTTGGAATGTGTAATTGTTCACAAACATGTAACATGTATAGTGAAAAAATGGAAATAAAGAGGAATACTAAAGATGTAAGGGACAATCAACAAAGGGGGTTATATCAATGAGGTGCTAATCTGCATTTGTTAAAAACTAATGTTCAATGTTTTAGGTAGTTGATGGTCGTTTTTAACTCACACATCAAATTACAGGAGATGAAACAGATATGAACTTAATTATTTACGGCAAAAACATGCAGCTTACTGAAGCCATTAAGCAGTATATAAAGGAAAAAATAGGTAGAATAGAACTATTCTTTGAAGAACCCCTTAACGCAAACATTCATGTAAATGTATTCTTGTTAAAAAACAAACAATGCATAGAAATTAATATTGCTCTCCACCATACGTTTATTAGGGTGGAAGCACATTCTGATGATTTATATAAGTCAATTGATATTGCAGAAGAAAAGATGAAACGCCAAATAAGAAAGTACAAAACAAAGTTAAATCGAAAAGTACGACATCAAACATTCATTAATCAACCAGAAGTTGAAGCAAAAATACCTGTCACTCGTAAACCGTCCACAAGAGAGCCAAGAAGATTTTATAAGCCAATGAACGCGGAGGAAGCAATCCTCCAAATGAATGCTTTCAAGCTTGATCACCTATATTATTTTGATGACCTATCAGATGAATTAAGAGCTGTGTATAAAACTAGTGATGGAAACTATGGGCTGATTACTCCAAATGATACTGAGATTATTAATCAAGTCGGTTAATTATTTAATCATATGAAAGGTGAAGGAATTCTAGATGATCCTTCACCTTTCATTTATTAGACTTTTAAAGCGTCGGTATTGAAATACTTAAAGAGCTCAACCGCATGTTCAATATTTTTAATTAATTCTACATTGCTCCGAATAAATACATCTTGATTAACAAATTCTATTGAATCATAGACCGTAAAAAAAATTATATTTAGAGCTAAAACAACCACAGACAGCATAAATAGATCAGGAGCAAGAATCTTCATCATTAGGACTCCTTTCAATTTGCCGGTTTTAAATAGTTGCTTGCGAGTGAGCTCCTATTTACTATTATTTTTCCCATCTGTTCTCTATATAAATATGAATATTTAACGACAAAATTCCATGATGTCGAAAAAAGATACGTCAGATATTCTTACAAAAAGCTTGTTCTTTTTAGATGTATTGTTTACTCTGAATATATAGAAAAATCAAGTAAATCTATTAAAATTTAAGGTAACGATTTCATAGGATTAAGAAATTAGTGGTTGATTTCAATCTTGTAAGTAGATAATAAGAAGCATCAATAATTCGTTTGAAGGAGTGAACGATAATGAGTAAACAAAACTTAGTTGATTGGATTAATAGTCATGGGTTCCGTTTTACCGATATCGCTCAACAAATATGGGACAACCCGCAAGTTGCATATGAGGAAACCTTTGCTTCTCAGCTTCAAATGGCAACTCTACGAGAAGTAGGTTTCTCTGTAAAGGCTGAAGTGGGAGGAATTTCAACGGCTTTTGTTGCCGAATACGGAACAGGCTACCCTATCATTGGAATACTTGGTGAATATGACGCATTACCTGGTTTATCACAAGAAGTCAGTGCAATCAGAGAAGAAAGTGTACCTAATGGACCAGGGCATGGTTGTGGACATAATTTACTTGGAACAGCTGGAGTGGAAGCTGTTATTGCTATAAAGGAAATAATGGTACAGGAAAAATTGGCTGGGACAATTCGATATTATGGCTGTCCAGCAGAAGAAGTGCTTTCAGGAAAGACCTTTATGGCTAGAGAAGGCGTATTTGATGATTTAGACTGTGTTCTAACATGGCATCCAGGAACAGCAAATTTTGTAGTGAATATGAGTATGCAGGCAATGGTTTCTGTTAAATATCATTTTAAAGGCATTACAGCTCATGCAGCAGGTGCCCCTCATGCAGGTCGTAGTGCGCTAGATGCAGTTGAACTCATGAACATAGGTGCCAATTATTTAAGAGAGCATATAGTAGACGGAACAAGGATTCATTATGTCATTACAAATGGAGGATTAGCCCCAAACATAGTACCAGACAGTGCAAGTGTATGGTATTATTTACGAGCCTCTACTAAAGAAGAAGTAGATGACATCTTAAGACGAGTACATAATATAGCTGAAGGTGCTGCATTAATGACTGAAACCGAAGTTGAACATGAAATACTTGCTTTTGCCTATGAGACTTTGCCAAATGAAATCCTAAATAATCTTATGTATGAAAATATGAAACTAGCTGGATCACCGATATTTACATTGGAAGAAGTTAAATTTGCCAAAGCATTAGTAGATACAGTAGATCCCAAAATTGTCTCTAAATCAAAATTGTTGTTTGGAAATTCTGCAGATGATCTACTTCCAACAGGTTACTACAATAACCACCATCTAAAAGGTACAACTATGGGAGGCTCAACAGATGTAGGTGATGTTAGTTGGATTGTCCCAACTGGTCAAATCATGACAACATGTGCACCAGTAGGAGTTCAAGCACATTCATGGCAAGCGACTGCATCATACGGCTCTTCTATTGGTTACAAAGGAATGCATTTTGCAGCAAAAACAATGGCATTAGCAGCATATGATCTTTTGATAAATACCGATATGATTGAAAAGGCTCAGCATGAATTTAAAGAAAGTACAAAAGGAAGAAAGTATATACCGGGCATTCCAGATGAAGTCATGCCACCTGTAAAAAAGACACGAGAAATCTATCAACTGGTTCGGGCATAATCAAATGAATAACTAACTAAAAATATCCTAGATTCCAAGAAGAATCTAGGATATTTAATTCTTTTTCATTTGCATAAGAACGGATATAATATATATTTTAGTAATACGTTCTTACGGAAGAAATAAAATGGTTATTTTGTGGGTGTGTAAGATATGAATATAAGGCAAAAAGAGATTTTAAAAATCTTAATTATAGAAAAGAACAAGTATTTGTTGATACAAGAAATAGCAGAAAAAGTAGGTTGCTCAGAAAAGACAATTCGAAATGACTTCAAAACGATTGAAGGATTTTTGTCTGAGCATTCACATGCAACCTTAGTCCGTAAACCGGGGATAGGTGTTATGATTGATATTAAAAGGGATGAAAGGTCTTGGTTATACGATTATCTTCTTTTGGAGAATCAGCCTTTAATAAGCGATGAAGAGCGATTAATGGAGATTTCTTTCCAATTATTGATGACTACGAAGTCCCTCACATTACAAGAGCTATCCTCACAATTTTATACAAATAAGGCTGTCATAAAAAAAGACGTAATGGTTGTTGAGGAGTGGTTAAGGCAGTTTAAGATATCCATTGTGTTTAAACAGAAAATTGGACTTGTTATAGAGGGGCAAGAAATGGACAAACGAAAAGCAGTGTCCAAGCTTTCTCAATTAAAGAATTATTCAACATCGAGTCTTGATTTGATTAAAGGACAATTTGCTGAACATGAAGTGGAGGCTGTAAAAAGAGAATTAAAATGGCTGCAAAAATCCTATATGCTATCTTATACAGATGAATCTAATGAGAGTTTATTAATTCATATTTTAATTTTAATAAAAAGAACGAAGCTAAAGCAGCAAATTAAATTATCTAAAAACGAACAGGATTTGGTTAAAAATAAAAAAGAATACGAAATGTCAACTGAATTGCTAACAAAACTCCAGTCTGTTTTTGCAGTTCGTTTTCCGGAAGAAGAGGTTACTTATCTTGCATTACATTTCTTGGGAGGAAAATTCCTTGATTATCCTCAAGGCAATGATCCATCTGAACATCCTATTCTTTTAAAGGTTGTAGAGAAATTACTTGAGCAAATGTCCAACATATCCTTGATTCCATTTAAAAAGGATACAGACCTATTACAGGGATTAATCCTACATCTTTACTCAACACTTAACCGTTTATTGTCAGGACTGAGTGTTTCAAATCCAATGCTTCAAGACATAAAAAAGATGTATCCCTATATGTTTGATAATGTGATTTCTGTTATTGAAGAAATAAATGAAAAATTTAACCTTACCATTCCAGAAGAGGAAGCGGCCTATCTTACTCTACATTTTCAAGCATCTATTGAAAGGTTGAGGAAGCAACAGCCGAAATTGAAAAACGTAGTCATTGTCTGTCATATGGGAATAGGGATGAGTCAGCTACTTCGTACAAAACTAGAAAGGAAAGTTGAAGGCTTTCATATTATTGATTGTATTTCTAAATCGGAGCTTGAGTCCTTCTTATCAAAAGAAGATATAGATTTAATTATATCGACCATTCCCTTAGAGGAAACCACGATTCCTCACATTGTTCTTTCTCCACTATTTGAAGAACGGGAAGAACGAAGATTACTGCAGTTTTTGCAACAACTAAAAAAAGAGAAGTACTCACAAAAAAAGGAGAAAATGT
The DNA here is from genome assembly GCA_041640535.1 of Bacillaceae bacterium. Lineage (GTDB taxonomy): Bacteria > Bacillota > Bacilli > Bacillales > Bacillaceae_L > Litchfieldia. Next base: position 15,401 of record JBEQAC010000015.1, on the reverse strand, counting down.
TAGAGAAATATACTAAACCGTCACTTGTTTTTTTACAAATGGAGAAAGAACATCGATATGAGATTATAGAAGAATTAGCTCAAGCCTTATACATTCAAGGGTATGTTGAAAAAGAATATGCACATCAGTCCATAAAGAGAGAGCAAATGTCGTCAACCGGTATTGGAGCTGGAATTGCAATTCCACATGGTCATCCGTCACTCATAAAAAAATCCGCTATTGCAATAGCGACTTTAAACCGACCATTAGACTGGGGAGGGGAAAAGGTTTCCCTAGTGTTCATGCTTGCAGTAGTAAATGAAGAAAAAGAAGAAACAAAGCAATTATTTCGTGAATTATCGTCAATTACCGCTCAACCAGCTGTGTTACAGGAGTTGTTATGCCTGAACGATAGAAAAAGTTTTATTGAGGTATTATCAAGCTAAATAAAGGATGATAAACAGTAGCGGTGAGCTACTGTTTTTTAGTAAATATTTTTAATATTTTAATAAAGCGTTTTTTCCGTAGCTAACGGTAAAAAACAATACTTTTTGACATATTCCGACATTGTATAGTAGTTGTAAGCGATATCTAATGAAAAGTGGAGGTACACATCATGAAATTACTAGCAATAACATCGTGTCCCAATGGAATTGCTCACACATACATGGCGGCTGAGAATCTTCAAAAAGCAGCTAAAGCATTAGGTGTGAAGATAAAGGTAGAGACTCAAGGGTCCATTGGCGTTGAGAATGAATTTACAGTACGTGATATTGAGGAAGCGGATGGAATTATCATTGCTGCTGATAAAACGGTCAATAAGGATCGTTTTGTAGGGAAAAAAGTATTAGTTGTAGGTGTACAAGATGGGATACGTAAACCAGAAGAATTAATTAAGCAATTTTCAAATGGAAACGTTCCAGTTCATCAATCTGATGGCAATTCACCGAAAGCCGCTGAAGAACGAAAAAATAATCAAAATCCTATTTACCGTCATCTAATGAACGGTGTATCTTATATGATTCCTTTTATTGTTATAGGTGGATTATTAATTGCGATTGCTTTAACGATCGGTGGAGTACCAACTCCAGGTGGGTTAGCGATTCCTGAGGACTCATTCTGGAAGCATATTGAAAAGCTTGGGGCAGCATCGTTTACGTTTATGGTTCCAATTTTAGCTGGTTTTATCGCAGTTAGTATTGCAGATCGTCCAGGGTTAGCGCCAGGAGTTGTCGGCGGATTTATTGCTGCAAACGGTCATTTCTACGGAAGTGAAGCAGGAGCAGGATTCATAGGTGGTATTATTGCTGGGTTCCTAGCTGGATATGTAGCGTTATGGATAAAAAAAATGAAAGTGCCACGTGCAATCCAACCAATTATGCCTATTATTATCATCCCGGTATTTGCTTCTTTAATTGTTGGATTAGCTTTTGTTTATTTAATAGGAGCTCCAGTTGCTGCTGTATTTGAAACATTAACATCATGGTTAGCTAGTATGCAAGGAACAAGCTCGATTCTTTTAGCTTTGATCTTAGGTGCGATGATTTCTTTTGATATGGGAGGACCAGTTAATAAGGTTGCCTTCTTATTCGGTTCTGCCATGATAGGGGAAGGAAATTATGCAATCATGGGTCCTATTGCAGTAGCTATTGCTGTTCCACCAATCGGAATGGGGATTGCCACATTTATTTTCAAACGAAAGTTCCAGCCTGCTGAAAGAGAAGCAGGAAAAGCTTCGTTCACCATGGGATTATTCGGAATAACTGAAGGTGCGATTCCTTTCGCAGCACAAGATCCATTACGTGTAATACCAAGTATTATGGTTGGATCAATGGCAGGGGCAGTTGTCGCCATGATAAGTGGTGTTGGAAATCGAGTGGCACATGGTGGTCCAATTGTTGGGGTACTGGGAGCAGTTGAGAATATAGTTATGTTCTTTGTAGCAATTATTGTAGGAGCTTTTGTAGCTGCAGTAATGGTTAATTTTTTGAAAAAGGATATTTCAAGCCCTGTGGTTGTTGCTTCTGATGTTAATTCTAATTCATCATCAGCGTTTGCAGAGACTGCAGTAACCAAAGAAGAAATTGAAGAAAAAACTGGGCTTAATAAATTAACAGATTTAACAAGCTTCGATTTAATCGATATTGATATAAAGGGTAATAACCGAGATGACGTTATTGTTGAAATGATAGCAAAACTAGAAAAAGTAAATGCTGTATCATCAACGGAAGAATTTAAGACGGCAATTTTGAATCGTGAACAAGAAAGTTCAACTGGAATTGGGATGAACATTGCGATACCCCATGGTAAATCAGATGCAGTGATTAAACCGTCTGTTGTCTTTGGGATTAAAAGAGACGGTGTTAACTGGCAAAGTCTTGATGGTACTGATGCAAAATTAATTTTCATGATAGCTGTTCCTAAGGAAAGTGCAGGGAACGAGCACTTAAAAATTCTCCAAATGCTTTCTCGAAAACTAATGGATGATGAATTTAGAGAACAATTACTAGCAGTATCAACAAAAGAAGAAGCGTATCAATTACTAGATACAATTGAGTAAAAGAGTAGTGGAGAAGGGTACCTCAAAAATTTTGGGGTACCCTTTTTAGACAGAATTTATTTAGATTGCACTACGTTTTTTGTGGCTGTCACTAATGAATCTAGATGTGCAGCATGTGCAATTCCCCACTCATTCATAAGATTTAAAACAGGTATAAGGCTTTTTCCATGCTCTGATAAAGAATATTCAACTTTAGGTGGTATTTGGGCATACACCTTGCGATTTATTAGATCATGATCTTCTAATTCCCGCAATTGGGAAGTAAGCATTTTTTGTGTAATACCAGGAATCGCTCTTTTTAATTCATTAAATCTCAAAGTCTCATTGTTAATCATCTGAAAAAGAATTTTGTGCTTCCATTTCCCGACAATCGCATCAAGGGCAGAATTTACTTTACACTCTGTCATTTTGTTATGCCTCCATAATGTAGTATCCTTTTGTATACTATACCACTTTTTAGTGCGTACTTACATATTTAGTATATATCGATATAATTGGATTAACAAAATTATTTTTTGTTAAAAAAAATTGGAGGTATTCATGATGAAAAAGAAAGAAATAGGAATTATAATAACAAGATTGGTGTTAGGTATTATTTTTATAATACACGGCCTAGATAAATTTCAAAGTGGAATTGGCAATATTGCAGGATGGTTTGAGAGTATTGGGTTACCAGGATTTACAGCTTATATTGTAGCTATTATAGAATTATTTGGTGGCATTGCACTTATCCTGGGTTTAGGTACTAGGTATGTCTCAATGTTAATCGCTCTTGTCATGCTTGGCGCTATGTTTAAGGTGAAATTAGCTGCTGGGTTTCTAGGAGGGTATGAACTTGATGTAATCCTACTTGCTGTATCTATTCAATTAGCGCTCACAGGAAGTGGACAGTTATCTATCGATCAATGGATTTCTCGTTCAAAAGAAACAGCTATAGAAGGATAAAGGAGGTAACCATATTGAACTTTCATCGCTTTCCAAATACATTTATAAATCAGGTGTATTTAAAGGTACAGAACTTAGAAGCATCATTAACATTTTATCAAGAAATCATCGGATTTAAAATCCTTGAGCACTCTGAGAAGAGAGCATTTCTAACAGCTGATGAAGCAACACCTCTACTTGTTATTGAGCAACCAGATGAGGTTGAGCCTAAGCAACCAAGAACAACAGGGTTGTATCACTTTGCCCTTTTATTGCCAGATCGATCTGATTTAGCGAAGATATTAAGACATTTTATTGAGGTAAGATATCCACTACAGGGGGCATCAGACCACCTTGTAAGTGAAGCCCTTTATTTAGCTGATCCCGATGGAAATGGGATTGAAATCTATACGGATCGCCCAGAAGGAACATGGGAGTGGCAAGGCGATGACGTTATTATGGACACAGGACATATTGATGCAGAAAACCTTTTGTCATTATCGAGTAATGAGAAATGGGTAGGTCTACCTGCTAAAACAATGATGGGACATATTCATCTACATGTTGCTGATTTAGAACAAGCGAAGGAATTTTACACAACAGGGCTCGGATTCACTGTCGTGAACAAAATCTATGGTGCATCAGCTCTCTTTCTTTCAACAGGCGGATATCATCATCATATTGGACTTAATATCTGGAATGGAAAAGGTGCCCCACGCCCTTCAGAAAATAGTGTTGGACTCAAATGGTTTACCATTGTTTATCCGAGTGAACAAGTTAAAAATGAAGTTGTAAAACAATTACATTCACTTGGATCATCAGTATTAGTCCAAGGAAATCGTACTTTTACAATCGATCCTTCAGGGAATAAAATTGAATTAACATTCTAGAATTTTTAAAAGGGTTTAAGCCTAAAGGTTTAAGCTCTTTCTTACTTTTTTAATAGAGTCTATTGTTTTTTAAAAGATGAGTTTCCTTAGCAAACCTTAAGTTTTTATTTTTTTTCCTATTAAAATGTACTATTATAAAATAAATAGGGACAAGGTTTAGCATTAGCATTTCTATCCTCCTTATTAACTATAAAAAATCGGGCATACGATTAATTGAATAAAAAAGACATATATAAAGAGAGGTTGTAATTCTTGCAGCTCTTTTTACTTTACTCCTCTAAATGACGTTTGGTGAAACCTAGTAATTAAATTGAAAAGCTCTCTACCGTCATGTACAGCATTCTCTAAAGGTGTAAGAGGTAAATACATGGCTTGATATGTTTCAGGAACCCAAATGTAATGATGCACGTAATCATTTAAGATAAACCCACATTTTTTCCAAAAGTTAATTCTACTATTGTTAATTAGGTTTAGCTCTGATTCGACCTCAATCACAAGTAATGAAAAATCCCTAGCTGCCCAGTCCTTTATATAATGTATAAGCATTGCACCAATTCCTTGGTTTCGGTCCTCCACATTAACAGCAATATAATCAATTAGAAGTGCATTTTCTTTATGTAATTTTCCCGTTATGGCAAATGCAATGATTCTTCTTTCAAGGTACACAAGATGAAGGTGGGCGAGTTCCTTCAAGAACATATTTCGAATAACATTTTCTGGTTTCCTTCCTTTTTTTCCAAATGATTGTTTATATAGTTTACTTACTTCAACCCATATTTTCTCGTCCCAATGGTCCATAGAAACAAATTTCATACCAAACTCTCCCTAGTTCAATTGTTTTTTTAGATAATTGATAAATCCCTCTCTAGTGCCTTCATGTGTTAAAAGTTTTTCAATGTAATAAGGATCATTCAGTAATCCGTGTTCTTTTGAATGATGAATGTAACGATAATATTCTCTGTTTTTTAACAATTCTTGGAACCATGGCTGTTGAATTAACTTACTCCACATTTCCTCATGGGTAGGTTCCTTTATATTAAAAATATACTTTCTTATGAATTGAATGATTATTCCTCCAATTATAACAAGACAAGCTAATCCGATTAAAATACTGATGCACCTTCATTCTGTTTATCTTAAATTTATTTATGTATATTGTTACCAATCATCGAAATTACATTTTAAAATTTAGCAAAGTTATTGAAAAAAAAGGGTCACTAGTATATGATGTTACATATTTTTATAGAACAAAATTTAACAGTATGTCTAAGGAGAGAAAAGTAGATGGCGAATGCCCTCCCCATTATGTTTCAAGGCACACATTCAGATGCAGGAAAAAGTGTTATCGTAACAGCGTTTTGTCGTATTTTTGCACAAGATGGTTACCATACAGCCCCGTTTAAGTCACAAAATATGGCATTAAATTCTTATATTACAATCGATGGAAAAGAAATTGGACGGGCACAGGGGGTACAAGCGGAGGCTGCAGGAATCCAAGCTGATACCGATATGAATCCAATCTTAATTAAACCAAGTCGAGAGTATGAGTCTCAAATTGTTATCCATGGAAAACCTTTTAGAAATATGCTGGCAGGTGATTACCGACAAGACTTTTTTGAGAAAGGTCTGCAATTAATTACAGATTCTTTAGAAAAGCTTTCAAAGAAATACGAACGAATAGTGATTGAAGGTGCAGGAAGTCCGGCTGAAATCAATTTAAATGACCGTGAGTTAGTCAATATGAGAGTCGCTAGGATGGCGAATGCCCCTGTCATCCTCATTGGGGATATTGATAAAGGAGGGGTGTTCGCTAGTTTAGTAGGCACACTTCAATTGTTAGAGGCGGAAGATAGAGATAGAGTAATCGGTGTTCTGATTAATAAGTTTCGTGGTGATGTTGGGTTATTAGAGCCAGGCCTTAAATGGTTTGAGGAGTATACAGGTAAGCCTGTCTTGGGGGTCATCCCATATCTTGACAAACTTAATATAGATGCTGAAGATTCGCTGATCTTAGATCAGTATACAGCACGTAAAAACACAGAAAAAGAAATTGATATTGCCGTTATCCAATATCCGAAAATCTCTAACTTTACTGATATCGATCCTTTTTTTGTTGAAGAGGATTGCCATGTTCGCTTTGTGACAAAAGTGGAGCAGCTTGGTGAGCCCGATCTCCTTATTTTACCTGGAAGTAAAAATACTTTAGAAGATTTAAGGTTTTTAGTTGATTCTGGGATTGAGAAGAAGATTAGGGAATTACATATGAAAAAGAAAACGGTTATTTTTGGTATTTGCGGAGGATATCAAATGTTAGGGAAGTCAATTCATGATCCTGATGAGATTGAATCTCCACACAAATCGATGGAGGGATTAGCTATGTTTCCACTAACAACCACTATCATGAAGGAAAAAACGACGATTTTATCAAAGGGGATATTAACTTATCATAATAAGAGATATGAAGTGAATGGATATGAGATTCATATGGGAAAATCAATCATTGAGGGAGAAGTGCAATCGTTAATTAAAACTAGTGAAAAAAGGGATGGTTGTAAAACAAATGATGAGGCTGTCATAGGAACGTATTTTCACGGTATTTTTCATAACGATGACTTTCGAATGGAACTATTAAATCAAATAAGAGAAGGAAAAGGATTATCAGCGATTAACCATCGTATTTCTTATAATCATCTGCGTGAAGAATCGTTTAATAGATTGGCAGAACTCGTTCGAAAACATGTTGATATGAATTATATCAACAAAAAGATGGTGGAGTTTCGTGAAAGGGGAACAGAGTAATGTTTGCAAACGTAAGTATAAATCCAATTGATAAACAAAAGGGTGAAGAGGTCGCTAAATATATTGATACATTAACAAAGCCACAAGGAAGTCTTGGACGCTTGGAGAAAATTGCGATTCAACTGGCTGAGATTACATCTGATACATATCCAGTTGTTATACCACCCGGTGTGATTGTATTTGCTGCAGATCATGGAGTCGTTGAAGAAGGAATTTCTGCTTATCCTCAGGAAGTTACAAAGCAGATGGTTATAAACTTTGTACATGGTGGTGCTGCAATCAATGTCTTTAGTAGACAAATGAATGCGAGGTTAGAGATTGTAGACGTTGGAGTAGCCTCTCCAATCGAGATAGATGGTGTGATTAATCGAAAAATTCGCTTTGGTACAGAGAATTTCTGTCGCCAGGACGCCATGACAAGAGATGAATGTGAAAAGGCAATTTCAGTAGGCTATGAACAGGCCGAAAGAATGATAGATGAAGGGATAAAATGCTTAATTTTAGGGGAAATGGGCATTGGCAATACAACAGCAAGTAGTGCAATACTTTCTGTGTTAAGTGGAAAAGATGTGAGGGAGTTAGTTGGTCATGGAACAGGAATTTCTGAAGATACATTAATCCATAAACAAAATGTGATTTCATCTGCGATTGAAGCTCGAAAACCAGATCCAAACGATCCTATTGATGTGTTAGCAAAGGTAGGGGGACTTGAAATTGCTGCAATGACAGGTGCGATGCTAGCGGCATCTGCAAACCGAATTCCAATTTTATTGGATGGATTTATTTGCACAGTTGCTGCTCTGGTTGCATCAAAAATATCGAAAAATTCAAGTGGATATATGATTGCTGGACACCGTTCAGTTGAAATTGGGCATGAGACAGCGATGGGGATTCTTGGAAAAGTGCCCATTCTTGATTTGAATCTTCGATTGGGTGAAGGAAGTGGAGCAGCTATTGCTTTTCCAATTTTACATTCCGCCACACTGATGTTAAAGGAAATGGCTACCTTTACTTCGGCAAGCGTTTCGAATAAAAACTAGTATATTTTAAAGAATTTCAGAAGGAGAATTTCGATGAACAGAGAAGAACAGAATGGACTTGTATTAGTTTACACCGGTGACGGTAAAGGGAAAACTACTGCTGCTCTTGGCCTTGCCGTTCGTGCAACTGGCCGAGGAATGCGAGTGCTGATGATTCAATTTATTAAATCTCCAAAAAGAACTTACGGAGAAAAAATCATATTTGACAAAATTGGAATTGAAATACATCAAGTTGGAATAGGATTTACCTGGACAAAAACTCCAGAGGAACATCGCGAATCTCTTAAGAAGGCTTGGAATTTTACAAAAGAGAAAGTTACAAGTGGGGAATATGATGTTGTGATATTAGATGAATTAAATAATGCACTAGCTATTGAGAGTTTTCCAATTGATGACGTCTTGCCGTTAAAAGAAGTTGTTGATTTAGTGAAACATCGTCCAAAACATACCCACCTTATTATAACCGGAAGATCTGCAAAGAATGAAATTATTGATTGTGCAGATTTGGTCACGGAAATGAAGGACGTGAAACACTATTATGACGAAGGAATTCCAGCTGTAAAAGGTATTGAGTTTTAAGCAAACAAATTTACATAATCCACCTATTTATGAAAATACTATGCATCGTAATGAGTTTATCATAAAAGGAATGATTTGATGGATAAAGACATGCAATATGGAGAGGATTATAAGTTTATTCCTGTTACCTCTGTTTCGAGTGGATTAACTCAGGAGGTTGCAAAGGATGTTTTTTTTCATACCATCCAAATTGTGAATATTTGTTTTGTTGGAAATTCTGACCATTATGTATTAGTTGATGCAGGAATGCCAAATTCCTCCGATGAAATTATAAGAGTGGCGGAAGAAATCTTTGGAAAAGGTAAAAAGCCAAGTGCAATTATATTAACTCACGGCCATTTTGATCATGTAGGTAGCATAATAGAGTTAGTTAACCAATGGGAAATCCCGGTTTATGCACATCAATTAGAGCTTCCTTTTCTTACCGGAGAGCAAAGCTATCCTGAACCTGATGCTACCGTTGAAGGTGGCTTAGTCGCAAAGATGTCTCCGATGTTTCCAAATGAGCCTATACAATTAGTGGATCATGTAAAAGCATTACCGAATGATGGAAGCATTCCTGAGATGGAAGGCTGGAAATTGGTCCCAACACCTGGTCATAGTCCGGGACATGTGTCATTTTTTCGAGAAGAAGATCGTTGCTTAATTGTAGGAGATGCCTTTGTTACTGTAAGACAAGATGAGCTATATAAAGTTCTTACACAACAACAGGAAATTTCAGGACCGCCTAGATATTTAACGACAGATTGGAACACAGCTTGGAATTCGGTGAAAGAATTAGAGAAATTATCTCCTTCAATCGCAATTACCGGCCATGGTTTACCAGTCTCAGGAGAAGAATTATCTAGTGGTCTCAGCAGACTCGTTTCTGAATTTGATACACTTGCCATACCTGACTACGGAAGGTATATAGACGGAAAGAATGTCCATTAAGAAGACCTATTGGTATTCCCAGTAGGTTTTCTTTTTTTAAAAGGTAAAACTTGTGTATAATTAGAGTACTGTTTAATTTTTTTTTTATGGAGTTGACGTCATGATTACAATTGCAGATATAGCGAAACGGGCGGGGGTAGCTAAAAGTACGGTATCTCGTTATCTTAATGATGGTTCGATTAGTGAAGCAACTAAACGGAAAATAGAGAATGTAATAAATGAAACAGGCTATACCCCTAACACTTTTGCACAAAGCTTAAAAGCGAAGAAAACAAACATCATTGGTACAATTGTTCCACGTCTTGACTCATATGCTTCTTCTAGAACTCTAATTGGAATTGATGAACGATTAAAAGAACAAAATTATCAAATGTTGATATCAAATTCAAACCAATGCCTAGAACGCGAAATTGATAATATTTACACATTAGCCAAACAAAAGGTAGCAGGAATTATTTTGCTTGCTACACAAATAACCGAAGAACACCTTAAAGCGTTTCGTAAAATCGAGATTCCAATTTTACTCGTTGGACAACAACACCATGATATCTATAGTCTAATACATAATGATTTTGAGGCTGCTTACCAATTAGGTAGGTATATTCTTTCAAAGGGCCATCGGAGAATTGCATACCTAGGAGTTACAGAACTAGATATAGCCGTTGGAGTAAAAAGAAAAGAAGGATTTAAAAAAGCGATGGAAGGTGAGCCAGGTAGTGAAGTGAAATACTTCGAAACTGGATTTAAGATTACTGAAGCTCTAAATAAAGTGCCGAACATTATTGCTGAATACAATCCGACTATTCTAGTGTGTGCAACAGATAATATTGCATTAGGTGCTTTAAAAGCAGCTTATTCAAAAGGACTAATTGTACCAAATGATCTCTCCATTACAGGATTTGGTGGATATGAAGTAACAGAGATGATGCACCCGGGAATCACCACTGCAAAGTTTTACTATAAAGAAGCTGGAAGAATGGCTGCTCAAAGAATGATGAAATTAATCAATGGAGAAGAAATCGAAAAATTAATACTATCAAATTATGAAATTATTGAAAGAGAAAGTGTTGACACATTGTAAAAGCTAAACTATAATCAACGTATGAAACCGGTTCCGTACGGTTTCATTTAAAATTGTCGTATTTGGAACCGGTTCCTTGATTAAGGTGTATATGTGTTTTATTTTTTACTTTATATTGGAACCGGTTCCTGTTAAATATTATTACAAAGATCTTAGGAGGAAGCAGGAATGAATTATAAAAACACTGCGAAAGAAATTCTAGCCGCTATTGGTGGCAAAGAAAATGTATCTGCTGCCGCACACTGTGCAACACGTCTACGCTTAGTCTTAGTAGATGAATCTATAGTTGATCAAAAGAAGCTAGAAGAAATGGATATTGTGAAAGGAACATTTTCAACTGGCGGCCAATTTCAAATCATTATTGGTGCTGGGACAGTAAATGAAGTGTACAAAGAACTGTCAAGCATGACTGGTTTAACAGATATGTCAACAAGTGATGTAAAGAAAGCAGGAGCAAAGAAATTAAACCCACTTCAACAATTTGTAAAGCTATTATCTGATATCTTTGTTCCAATTATTCCAGCAATTGTAGCTGGTGGTTTATTAATGGGAATCAATAATCTACTAACAGCACAGGACCTTTTCATTGCTGGAAAATCAGTGGTTGAAGCAAATCCAGGGATTGCTGATTTAGCAGCATTAATAAATACATTTGCAAATGCTGCCTTTGTCTTTCTCCCAATCTTAATAGGATTTTCTGCCACACAGCGGTTTGGTGGTAATCCTTATCTTGGAGCAGCTCTTGGAATGTTAATGGTTCACCCTGATTTATTAAATGGCTGGGGGTATGGTGGCGCATTAGTAAGTGGGGAAATTCCTGTATGGAACATAATGGGATTTGAAATTGAGAAGATTGGATACCAAGGTACGGTATTACCAGTTCTAGCTGCATCTTTTATATTAGCAACGGTAGAAAAGTATTTGCGTCGAATCGTTCCATCTACAGTAGATAACCTTGTTACACCATTAGTATCTATTTTTGTTACAGGTCTATTAACATTTACACTTGTGGGACCTCTTACAAGATCAGCAGGTAATCTACTAACGGATGGTTTAGTGTGGGTATATGATACAACAGGCTTTGTTGGCGGGGCATTATTTGGACTTGCTTATGCTCCAATTGTTATTACAGGTATGCATCATAGCTTTATTGCGGTTGAAACTCAATTATTAGCAGACATTGCAAAAACAGGTGGATCATTTATTTTTGCAATTGCAGCAATGTCCAATATTGCACAAGGTGCAGCAACACTAGCGGTTTTCACGATTACTCAGGATAAAAAAGTAAAAGGTACTGCGTCAGCAGCTGGTATTTCGGCACTATTAGGGATTACTGAGCCTGCGATGTTTGGAATTAACTTAAAGCTAAGATATCCATTTATAGGAGCAATCACAGGTGCTGCAGTTGCTTCAGCATTTGTTACCTTGTTTAAAACAAAAGCGATCGCGTTAGGAGCTGCGGGATTACCAGGCATTATTTCAATTAAAACAGATACGATTATCTATTACGTAATTGGAATGGCTATTTCTTTCGTTATTGCATATGGTGTAACTTTTATGTTAGCAAAAAAAGAAATGAAAAAAGCTGAATCAAACCAAAAAGCAGCGTAAATAACTCGTTATCTAACAATCTAAAACAGTATGATAGATAATTGGGTTTTTGTAGGAGGCAATTTAACATCGTGGAATGGACAAGAGAACAAAGATATCGTGCCCTTCATGAGGCAAGTATAGAAGAACTGAATGAACTAAAAGAACGAGTCAATAATTGCCCTTGGAGGCAAACCTTTCATATACAGCCAACTACGGGTTTATTGAATGATCCAAATGGTTTTTCCTTTTATAATGGGGAGTATCATTTATTTTATCAATGGTTTCCTCTGGGACCAGTCCATGGTTTAAAGTATTGGTATCACACAAAATCAAAGGATCTTGTCCATTGGGAGAATGTAGGCATTGGGATCGAACCAAAGGACTTTTATGATCGCCATGGAGCTTATTCTGGCAGCGGAATTGAGCACAATGGAAAATTATATTTATTTTATACTGGGAACACTCGAGACCAGCAATGGGTAAGGCAGCCTTACCAATGTCAAGCAATTATGGATGAGCATTTACAAATTAGAAAAAGTGACCTTCCTATCATTCCAAATGTTCCAGAAGGATATACCGATCATTATCGTGATCCAAAAGTGTGGAAGGACGGAGACGTTTTTTATATGCTCATTGGGGCACAGAGAATTGATAAGACAGGCTGTGTCGTACTATATTCTTCTAAGAATTTATCGGATTGGGACTTTGAAGGTGAGATAAAGACGACTCTTAAGGATTTTGGGTATATGTGGGAATGTCCAGATTATTTTGAATTAAATGATCATGGAATTCTTATTTTCTCACCCCAAGGAATAAGACCAGCGGATGATTTCTATCAAAATATTTATCAATCAGGCTACCTACTTGGTGAGAAATTAGATATGAAACAAAAATCTCTAAACCATGACGTATTTATTGAGCTTGATCGAGGGTTTGATTTCTATGCACCCCAAACGATGGTTGATGATCAAAACCGTAGGATTTTGGTTGGGTGGATGGGATTACCTGAAATAGAGTATCCGACTGAACGGAATGGTTGGGTACATTGTTTAACTCTCCCAAGAGAGCTTTCGGTTGTGGATGGTAAGCTAATTCAGCAGCCGGTGAAAGAACTTCAACTCCTTCGAAAGAATGAAGAAAGAATGGAAGACACGATTAGCCATGAAACAAAAATGTATCGTCTTTTTTCTGGAACTACCTATGAACTAATCTGTGAATTTAGTCAAATGGATGCAACTGAATTTGGGATTGAATTTCGTGCATCAGAGGAAGAGAAGACAATTTTAAAATATGACACAACCCAGAAAAAGGTTATTCTAGACAGAACATATTCAGGGGAGTCTTTTGGTGAAGAATATGGGACAGAAAGAGCCTGTGTAATAAATTCAGATAAAATTAAGTTTCACATGTTTGTTGATATCTCTTCGGTTGAAATTTTTATTAATAATGGAGAAGAGGTATTTACTAGCCGAATTTTTCCTAAGAATGAAAGTAATGAAATCAGATTCTTCGCAAATGAAGGAAGTGTTTCTTTTAAAACGGTGAAGTGGGACTATTAAGGGAAAGGTCGTATCCATAGGGTATGGCCTTTTTGTTAATATCGAGTTATCTAATGGATAGAATTTCCTAATCTCCTTATATATAATGAGGAAAGAATTACCTTTTTGAAGATAGGATTTTGAAATAATATGGTTAATTGAAAAATTTCTTTGGAGGAATGCCCTATGTTTTCTTTTTTTAAAAGAATCAAAACCATCGTTGACTCAGAATTAAACTTCATGTTAGATAAAGCAGAGGATCCGGTTAAATTGCTGGATCAGTTTATGAGAGACATGGAAGCTGATATTCGGGATGCTGAAGCTGCTGTCGCTAAACAAATTGCCAATGAAAAGCTTCTTGAGAAAAAGCTTCAGGATGCGGAGAGTATGGTAGCAAAACGTGAGGAGCAGGCTATTAAAGCGCTAGAAGTTGGAAATGAGGATTTAGCTAGAAGAGCGTTAGAAGACAAGAAATCTCATTCATCTGTTGCTGAAACACTAAGAGAATCATATGTGAGAGCAAAGGAAGATGCTGATTCTTTACGTGCCAAGCTTCAAGAGATGAAAGATGAATATGCACAAATGAAATTGAAAAAAGACACACTCAAGGCACGCGCGGATTCTGCAAGAACAAGAACAAAAATGAATCGTGCGATGTCAAGTATTGGTGGAGATCAATCACGTTCGGGTTTTGAACGAATGGAGGAGCAGGTTTTACAGTTTGAAGCCGAGGCAGAAACCAGTGAAGATTTAAGAAAATCTAATCGAAGTCTAGATGATGAATTTGCCACGATAGAAAAAACTAGTAGTGTGGAGGACGAACTTGCTGCTTTAAAGAGAAAATTAGGAAAAGAATAAGGAAAAGAAAATAAAATGAGAAAATGTCGAAAAGTGCTTGCAATTTCGACAACTTTCGATAAAATTAATTAATACAATATTGACGGTAAAAATACAACTTAAACTCGTCCCTCAATTCTGGATGAGTTTTTTTGTTTAAAAACGAACATTGTGATGTGTTTTTGGAATAAATGTTCATTTTTTTGTTGATTATTTCTCTGTTTCATAGTAAATTGTTAAGTAGAAATTACGAAAAACGAACTAAGACATCATGAGGAGGAAAATAAATGAAGAAAATTCTAGCGTTTTTAACGATAATAGCTTTGTTATTGGTTGGTTGTGGACAAGCTGCCCCTGAGGAGGGTGCAGGTGATGAAACAACAGAACAAGAAATAAAGAAACGTATCGTATTAATTACACCAGAGAAAATTGGTGTGAATCCTTTCTTTCAACAAATGGATGAAGGTGCAAAACAAGCTGGTGAAGAGTTTGGTGTAGAGGTGAAAACAATCGAATCTACAGACCATGCTGCAATAGAAGAGAATTTAAGAGTTGCCGTAGCAGAGGGCTATGATTTAATCATCACATCTTCTTTTGAGGCTGAGGATGCATTAAAGAAGGTCGCAACAGAAAATCCAGATCGCCAAT
>JBEQAC010000014.1:0-30262 GCA_041640535.1 Bacillaceae bacterium | reverse complement strand
TAAAAAATATAAAATAGGAGTGATCTTCTTGTTACAAGAAGCAAAAGAAGTATTAAAACAGTATTTTGGATATACTGATTTCCGCAAAGGCCAGGAGGATATTATTCATAGTGTAATGAGCAAGAAACATACACTAGCGATTATGCCTACAGGTGGTGGGAAGTCAGTTTGTTATCAGATTCCAGGGATGTTAACAGAAGGAATAACACTTGTTGTTTCACCCCTTATCTCATTGATGAAGGATCAAGTAGATGCATTAATTGATACTGGAATTTCAGCCACTTATATTAATAGTAGTCTTTCATCTAATCAAGTTGAGGAAAGATTAGAGTTAGCAAAAAAGGGTGAATATAAATTCATTTATATAGCCCCAGAGAGATTTGAATCCACTAATTTTAGAGAACTTCTATCCTTGCTTCGAATTCATTTAATAGCAGTAGATGAAGCTCATTGCATTTCACAATGGGGACATGATTTCCGGCCAAGCTACAGAAACATTCAAAAAATGATTCATGAATTACCTAAGAAGCCAACAGTGATGGCTCTTACAGCTACAGCTACAAATGAAGTAATAAAGGATATTTGTAAGCTTCTTCAAATAAACGAAGAACAAGTGTATTTAACAGGATTTTCAAGGGAAAACTTATCATTTTCTGTTGTTAAAGGAGAAAATAAACGCAGCTTTATTTTGGATTTCCTAAAGAAAAAACATGGTCAAGCGGGGATTATTTATGCAGCAACTAGAAAAGAGGTGGATGATTTACATCGCTTTCTTCATCGTTCTGGATTAGCAGTAGGAAAATATCATGCAGGAATGAATGAAATTGATCGTGCAGAATCTCAAGAAAAGTTTCTGTTTGATGAACTAACGATCATGGTTGCAACTAGTGCATTTGGTATGGGGATTGATAAATCTAATGTTCGTTTTGTTATTCATCACAATCTTCCTAAAAACATTGAATCATATTATCAGGAGGCTGGTCGTGCAGGGCGTGATGGTGAACCTGGGAGCTGCTACCTGCTGTTCTCATCTCAAGATATTCAGTTACAAAAGTTTCTAATTGAGCAATCAAGTTTAGATGAAGAAAAAAAACAATTTGAGTACAGAAAACTACGACAAATGGCAGATTTCTGCCACACTGAACAGTGTTTGCAGCAATATATTCTACAGTATTTTGGAGAAACGAGGAAAGAACAATTAGAACCATGTGGGAAGTGCTTAAATTGTACCGATGATCGTGATAAAGTAGATATTACGACAGAAGCGTTGATGATATTTTCATGTATAAAAAGAATGAATGAGAGATTTGGGAAAACGCTAGTGGCACAGGTTTTAAAAGGGTCAAGGAATAAACGTATACTTGAATTCGGCTTTCACAATCTTTCGACATATGGGCTTATGAAAAGTGCTGTGGAAAAAGAAATTATTGAACATATCGATTTTTTAACGGCAGATGGTTATATTTCATTAACAAATAGTCAATATCCGGTGTTAATACTAGAGAGTAAAGCCTATAAAGTACTAAAAGGAGAAGTTAGTGTTTTTAGGAAACTACAAAAGAAAAATGAACAAATCCCACAAAATAATGAGTTGTTCGACCAATTAAGATTATTGAGGAAAAGAATAGCAACTGAAGAAAATCTTCCGCCATATATTGTTTTTTCTGACCGTACGCTAAGAGAGTTAAGTGAGGTGTGTCCAACAGATAAAAAAGGAATGTTAATGATTAAAGGAATTGCAGATATGAAATACGAGCGCTATGGTGAGGTCTTTTTAAAGGAAATTCAAACTTTCTTGGAATCAAATAAAGTAATTGAAAAATAGGAAAAGCTGTGGATGAACCACAGCTTTTCTATCATTATTATGTGATTCTATCCACCGATTTTAGACATTTCGATTTTATCTATTTTTCTCTTTTTTTCCAAGTGTTCGTTTCTTTCAAGAGAGTATTTGTCCTTTCGGTTTTCCCATATACTTCTGATTAATTGTTCGATTTCATCATTGTTTGTTATTGTACGAAGTGGTTCTCTTAGGTCGTGACCCTTTGAAGTAAATAGACAGGTAAAGAGTTTGCCTTCTGCAGAAAGTCTAGCCCGATTACAAGTTGAACAAAATGCATCAGTAACAGATGAGATGATTCCAATTTCTTGTTTAGTGCCAATATATCGGTATCTTGTGGCAACTTCTCCTTTATAATTGGGCTCAATTGGCTCAAGTGGCATAATTGCATGGATATCGCTAAGAATTTGTTTTTTTGGATACACATCTTTTAAGTTCCATTGATTTGAATTACCAACATCCATATATTCAATGAAGCGCAGAGTGTGCCCTTTACTTCTAAAGAACTGAGCCATTGGCACAACCTCAGATTCATTTACACCTTTTTGAACTACCATATTTATTTTTACACCTAAGCCATGCTCTGCAGCAGCATCTATACCAGATAAAACGTCCTCTACTTTTACATTTCTTCCATTCATTTTACCGAAGATTTCATTATTAAGAGAATCTAGACTTACTGTCACACGGTTTAATCCAGCTTCTTTAAGCTCCTTTGCATGTTTTGCTAATAGTGAACCGTTTGTTGTCATTGCAATATCTTCCACTCCATTAATGGAAGAAAGCATTTTGATTAACTTTGATAAATCCTTTCGAAGAAGTGGCTCACCACCCGTAATTCGGATTTTTCTTACACCTAAAGACTTGACGAAAATAGTAGACAAGCGAAAAATCTCTTCAAAGGATAATAATTCATTTTTTTTTAAGAAAGGGAAATCTGGGCCGAAAATTTCAGCAGGCATACAATATTGACATCTAAAATTACATTTGTCAGTTACTGAAATCCTTAGATCTCTTAATGGTCTATTTAATTTATCGATTATTGATAAAGTTGGAAACATGCATATCACTTCCTTTATATAAAAACAGGCAAAATTTATTTACTTTTTATTATATTGATTATGTTTGTACTAACAATATAATCATAGTTTAATCTATTGTACAAGCATTTCTTATCCTCATATGACTTTGAAATATGTAGAAGACAAAAAAATATGAGGAAAGTAATGAACTTTCCTCGAAAGACAGATTTAGGAGAAGGAGTTAGCTCCTAATTTATCATATGTTTTTTATCTTACTTGATGTAGTGCATGTACCTCTGATTATATCGCACATTTTAAACAAGAATTTTATTACTATCAGTAGTAAATACTATGGTACTGCAATTTTATACACAAAAATATAGACCGCCCACATCCGTACTGGTTAGTCCCGCAACGAAGCGTCTTTGGAGTGGTGGGCGGCCTTAAATATAATATATGTTTTATCAATATTATTATGCGTATTATTTTAAAAAATTAGGACTATAACTCATTTATATCTTTATAAAACATACCATGGATTTCCTCACTCATAGTAGGAGGAGTAGATGAATAATCTTTTACTAGTTCATCAGTTTCAATTAGATAATCCTGATGTGAGGAGGGAACTAGGGTGTTTTCCCATTTCCAATATATACCTGAAAACTCGATTGATCCTTTGTCAGACAGAAATACTTCATATGCTTGATCATCAATAACCACAATCCCTGTGTTATTATTCGCTTCAAGAAACTTAGTAAGATCTCGTTTTCTCATCATTGAGTTTTTCCTCCAATGGTTCGCAATATATGCTTTAGTTTATACATGATAGAAGAGACCATGTACATATTTTAATTATTTAGTTGGAGTTATTTCCAATACTTAACGATATCTTTAAAAACATATTCTACTTCTAACACGTGTAAAATAACATTGCCCATACTACTAACTTGAGGAGATGATCAGTGTGAAATGGCAGAGAGCGTTATTGTCTAAGCTTAAAGAAAGACAAAACCAAAAGATTGCATTAGCAGTCGACACATCAACAGATCAAGTGAGAAGTATATTGATTAATAATATTGTAAAATTCTTTGGAGAAGTAAAACCTGACTCGATGTTAATTCAGGCTGATTTTAAAATAAGAAGTGTAACGCCAATAAAGGAATCTACAACTATTAAGTACTATACACATGGAAAATCCTCATATACCGAAGTGTTAGAGTGGGCTGAAAATGAAAAGATTGATTCGTTATTTTATATTACTGATGTAACTGGTTATTTTTATGAAGAATTAAAGATTAATACGGAGGTATTTTGGCTTGTTCCGGATGATTACTTACCAAAAGTACCATTTGGCAAAGCAATTTTAGTTGCTTAAGTTCTTTGAGGGTTGCTGATTAAGTTTACAATCAGCATCCTTTTTTTACGTGATTTATTTCACAAGATTGTAACAAAGTATCAGACTGTATTGGGTAAATGGTGATATAATAAGAGTGTAAAGAAAAAACATAAAGCATTAACATCTTAAGTGGCTCAACCATAATCGTGTTTGTTCCGTTTAAAATAACGAAAGAACAAAAAAACGACACTTTTTTGGTAAACGTTTTCAGTAATGTTGAAGGTAAAGGAATCAGTTTTGCGGATAGAAATATTCCATTCGGATTAGTTGAATCTCTGAAAATTTAATCATATTCGTTAATGGTAGTACTGTTATGTGGATAAAAAGTAGATTTTCTACCCCCTTTTATCTATGTGAATATTTATGCTACAACGTATGGATATAACTAGATTTAAAGATGAATTCTTCTAAGCCCAAGTCATTCTCCTAATGATTGGAATAGAACTATACGTTAACACTTAGATTTTTTATCTCCTTACAAGAACGATACTGAATTAAGACTGTTTGTAGTCACAGGTTGAGTAGAACAATTCCTTTAATAGGTAGTTAAAGTTCCAATTTTGATAATGGTTCACCATCATCAAAGTTTACGGAACTACACACATCGGTTTCCAATTTTACAGTACGCATTAAATTGAGTTGGTTAATCAACTGTGAAATATATGAAAGCTGATGGATGGTTGGGTCACTTAAGATGTTAATTATAGGCTGTTTTCTAAAAGATTGTTGTTTTTAAAACAAATTAGTGGGGGCTCACTTGATTGAAACGGAAGGTGTGTGACTCCTGCGGGATCTGCAGGAAGGATGAGACCCCGCAGGCACGAGGAGGCTCATCACCTGCCCCGCGGAAAGCACACACCTAGCGTGAAAATCAACATACCTTAGTTAAATAGCAACTAACTTTACGAAAAGAGCCTAATTTTAAATTAACTCTCCTATTTTTTGCTCTCTAATAACCTAGAGAGTTTTTTTCTGTGAATTTTACAAATTTTTTTGAAAACAGCATTTCTAATAAAAATATATCGTATAATTAATGCAGACCTTAGTTTTTAGCATCGAGTGAGGGAAATATATGAAGAAAGGGGGAATAACAATGGATGAACAAAATCAGGAGATTATCACAAATGGTGAGGATCTAAAACCTGAGGATAAGACATGGGCAATGATCAGTCACTTAGGAATATTTGCAGGAATGCTTATTCCTTTCGGACATATCCTTGCACCACTTATTGTCTACTTTGTTAAAAAGGACTCATCAAGTTTTATTACTTATCATGCAAAGGAATCATTAAATTTTCAAATTTCAATAACTATTTATGGGATTGTGGCTTCAATTTTAACACTAGTTTTAATAGGTGTATTATTGTTAGTTGCTTTATTCATTTTTATGATTGTTGTGGTCATTCAAGCAAGTATGAAGGCAAATAGAGGAGAAGAGTATAAATATCCTCTTACAATTCGATTTATAAAATAAGGGCATAGAAAAAGACAGGATGGAATGTCATGATTCCCCTGTCTTTCTTAATTTTTTTTCTACTTGTAACCGATCAAAATCTGTCTTTGATATTGATAACTGTCCTAGTTGCTCTAACACATCGTGTAAAGAAATGATCTCATATAATAAAACCATTTCAATCTTAAGTTTTGAATCCAGACTATTGTAGCCGTCTAAAGTTGAGGGCTTTTTCCAATCAAAAAATCTTTTCTCAATTTCTTTTATTAGGATAAGGTAATTGCTTGTAAATTGATGAATGGGATTTCTTAATATATCAGAAAATGAATGAAGAATGGCTAATAATGTAATTTTATCTTTTTCTGTCCATTCACGATTAATGTTCTGTAATGTTAATAGGTTTTCACAATGCTGATGAATCTTTTGAAGTAATGATAATTTCTCGCATTCATAGTGATACAATCTTTCTTGTCTCTCAGTAAACCGATGAAATTTCCATTCGTCTTTTTTATAATTGCAAAGTTTGTAAATTTCTCTTAGTTCCTCTTTTAAATCAAAAAGCCTTTTGTTGTTTTCAATTTGATCAATCTTTCCATTTATTATTCCATGTGCTTGTTTAGAGAGTAAAGTAGCATAATTATCCAAGGCAGTATTCATATTCCACAAAATCTTTTCAGAATAATTTGGTGGTAACACAAATAAATTGACGGCTGTTGAGACCAATAATCCGATTGAGGTTGTTCCGAGTCTTGTAAAAAAAGCCGTTAAAAAATGATCGGTGGTAAAAGGAATCATCGTTACCGCTGTTAGTGTAGCCACTAATATTCCCGCATCAAGTTTTAACTTATGACAAACCATTATTGTACAGATGGTAGATAAAGCGTAGGAAATAGGGACCTCTCCTAATAAAGAGGCAAATGTCATTGAAAACCCTGCCCCAATGGCTGATGCAGGTAGCCTAATTGCTCCTTTTTTTATTGAATCAGATACGGTTGGTTCAATTGTTACGATTGCTGTAACTACAGCAAAGATACTAGGAAGTTTAAAGAATTGACAAATGATAGCTGTGATAAAAACAGCTAGCCCTGTTTTTAAGATCCTACTACCAAAAATACGGATAAGCACTTTCAACTTGAATTCCTCGATTCTTACAGAAATTAAAAGAACTAAAAATAGTATTGGCATAAAATAGTAGAATTATGAAAATTGTGGTTGATTTATATCTGATTCGTGATTGTATTTATTTTTCTACTTCTCCTGTTAAATAGAAATTTTAGAAAGCTAGGAACTACAAGAATGATAAATAACAATCTGATTAACTGAAGTGAACTTACAACAGCTGCATCGGCACCAACGGATTTGGCTGTAAATACCATTTCGACCATTCCTCCTGGAGATAAGCTTAAAATCGCAGTGGAAAGTGAAAGATTTGTAAGGGAAGCAAAGATATACCCTATTCCAAATGAGGTACCAATCAGGAGTATGGTCATAAGAAAATATAATCCACAATATTTTCCGCCAAATTTTAACTCATTTATTGATATTTTATTTCCCATACTGATCCCTACTGTGATTTGTGCGACAATTAATAACCAGTTTGGTAATGTCGGTAATGAAACGCCTGAAATATTTAAAAGTGCTGTTACTAATAAAGGACCAATTACATATGCAGCAGGTATAATGTTTCTTATTAACCATCCAGCTATAATGGCTAATCCGAACCAAAGATACTGGTAACTGAAACCATCATTTGATGGTGTATAGGCGATTATCCCTTGTTCAGAGCTTGTAAACATATGAACCACCAGAAATGGAACGGTGAAAACAACGGTTAACAATCTAACGGTTTGAAAAATAGTGACCATTCCTGAGTTTGCGGACAATGATTCACTTGCAGCCACCATTTCAGGTAATCCACCAGGAATCGAGCCAAAAACACTTGTTATAGGATCTATTTTTATAAACTTAGTTATGGCGATACTGTTAATAACGCTAATAGTAAGCAGTAAAATTGTTGAGAAAATAAAAGGGAGTATATATGGGGAAACTGTAAATAGGGTCATTTTGGTAAATGATAATCCAAAGTATATTCCAATAAACATTAGACTCATATTATTTAAAGAAGTCGGGAGAAGAAGTGTTTTCTTTGTCATTCCTTTGTGTATGAGAATAGCCGATAGAGGGCCAAGGATCCATGGTATTGGAAGCGACACAGAATAAAATAGGAATGCTCCAAAACAAGCAACTAAATATGTATAGAATATGTTTCTTATTTCTAAATTTTTCATTTCTAAAGTCGACCTTTCCTTTATAATAAGCAAATTTTAACATGTATCACCATATATTTCTATACTCGAAATAACGTTATTAAAATAAAAGCTATTTTCGTAAAATTTTGTTGATATTTAACTAAGGTATGTTGATTTGCACTCCAGGTGTGTGCTTTCCGCGGGGCAGGTGATGAGCCTCCTCGTGCCTGCGGGGTCCCATCCTTCCTGCAGATCCCGCAGGAGTCACACACCTTTCGTTCCAATCAAGGAAGCCCCATCTAATTAAAGTTAATTCATTTTAAAAACAACAGTATTTTAGAAAACAGCCAATATAAAAGACCATAGCATCCTTCTTAATTTTTAAGAGTAGCTATGGTCTTATTAATATATGAGACACGTTATACGTAAAAAACTACATTATCATTACCAAAGGCCGCGGTAATGTTTTCTTAAACAACGAAAGCCCTACCTCTCTTCCGTCCTCACGGCTCCTTAGCCGATCCAGTGTGAATAAGTAATGCCAATTCTTTTGAAAATATAGGTGAAAATGCAGCATTACGTTTTTGTTTAGGGAATGCGATTTTTAATTATATATGGTTATTTTAATTGTGTCAAGGTATTTAGTTTTATGAAATGAATTTTATTAAAATATAAAGAATTGTTTGTATGTATTAATAATATTAGGTAATATTTCATTAATATAAAAGAGGTACGATAGTATGAAATTACCGGTACTTTATTCCTTCCTTTTTTATTAGATTATAAGTTATAATAATATGCTGGTGGATTGTCTATTTAATTTACTAGAAGAAAAATAGTAGGTGGATATATATCGTGTGGAATTTTATTAAAAAGAATATAGCTCTTCTATATTTATTGGTTAGTTTGGGCTGGATTTTGCTTACTGACCGTATAATTAACCAAATTGATCATACAACATCATTATATGAGAATTTACAGTTCGTAAAAGGATTGGTCTTTGTTTTAGTAACAACGGTGCTAATCCATTTTATCATAAAGAAACATCAGGCTTATAAGGAAAAGGAAGAAAAGGAAAATGAATTGTCTATTTTAATCAATTCAATGCCAGACTTTGTTAGCTTTAAGGATGGGAAAGGTAGATGGTTAAAGGTTAATGAATTTGGAAAGAAGTTATATTCATTAGAAAATATCGATTATAAAGGAAAGACTGATGCTGATTTAGCTGAAATCATTCCATTTTTTCGGGAAGCTTTTCTTTATTGTGTTAAATCTGATCAAGATGCATGGGATGCTGGCAAATTAACACGGTGCGAGGAGTCTTTTGCGGTTATAAGTGGTGAAATTAAGACATTCGATGTAATTAAAGTACCATTATTTGATGAATTTAATAACCGAAAAGGTTTATTAACGATTGGAAGAGATATTACTCAACAAAAAGCTGCAGAAACAATGCTTATACGTAAGGAAAAGTTATCAGTACTAGGAGAATTAGCAGCCGGAATTGCTCATGAAATTCGGAATCCACTTACATCTATTAAAGGTTTTGTCCAACTAATGAAAGAGTCTAAAAACACACCTAAGGAACACTACCAAATTATTTTATCAGAATTAGAACGTATTAATCAGATTGTTAGTGAAATGCTTGTGTTATCTAAGCCACAGAGTAAAACATTTCTTCCATTTAAAATCAAGGACTTGGTTGATCATGTGTTAAAAATAACTTCACATGAAGCGACAATGTACGGGATAAATATTTCTATCCTTGATAAATCGATAAACAAAATATTATTCGGTGATATCAATCAATTAATACAAGTATTTATAAATATCATTAAAAATTCAATAGATGCAATGCCTAAAGGTGGCAATATCAACTTAAGCATAGAGGATACCTTAGATGGTAAAGTAAAAATAAAGGTTATTGACACAGGGGTAGGCATTCCGAAAGAGCGTCTTGAGAAAATTGGCGAACCGTTTTTTACCTTGAAGGAAAAGGGAATGGGACTCGGATTAACGATTAGTAATAAAATTATTCACGAACATAAGGGGACAATGGAAATTACAAGTGAAGTTGGAAAGGGAACAAAAGTAGAAATACTCTTACCCTCATATAAAAATGAGAGTAATGAAGTATAATCTTATTATTTGATTTTTTCAAAAAAAAAGCCGAATACGGCTTTTTTGTTTTGGAAAATTTTGTGTAAAAGATTGACGAGTACATATTATTGTAGGAAAATTAAAATAATTGAAAATTTGAAGTAGTGAAGGGAGATTTTTTATGACTATTAAACATGATGTGATAAAAATGAAAGAGAATATAGCCAAAGTGATTATTGGAAAAGAAGAAACAATAGAACTTATATTAATTGCATTAATTAATAAAGGGCATATTCTTTTAGAAAGTGTTCCTGGTACAGGGAAAACAATGTTAGCTAAAAGTTTTTCTAAATCAATAAGTGCTGACTTCAAGCGTATTCAATTTACACCTGATGTTCTACCAAGTGATGTTACTGGAATACAGTTTTATAATCCGAAAGTCCAAGAGTTTGAACTACGTCCTGGTCCTGCTATGACAAATATATTGTTAGCAGACGAGATTAATCGAGCTACTCCTAGAACCCAATCAAGTCTTTTAGAGGTTATGGAGGAGCGTCAAATCACGATTGATGGTGAAACACTGAGATTACCTAGTCCGTTTGTTGTAATAGCTACACAAAATCCAATTGAGTCTCAGCAAGGAACATTCCCACTTCCAGAAGCTCAAATGGACCGTTTTTTTGTCCAACTAGATATGGGCTATCCTACTCTTGAAGAAGAAAAATTAATCATGAGAACGTATCGAAATAATAGCCCAATAGAAGAAATTAAAGCAGTACTCACAAAAGAACAGGTTGAACGCATGCAGGAGGAAGTTCAAGAAGTTAAATTAAATGAGGATGTGGAGAACTATCTTCTACAAATTATCCATATGACAAGAAAGCATCCAGAGGTTGAGGTTGGTGTTAGTCCAAGAGGAACCTTGGCCTTGATGAAAGCAGCTCAAGGAAAAGCATATCTTTTGGGAAGAGGCTATGTTACGCCTGAAGATATTAAATATATGTCTCCATTTGTTCTATCACACCGTTTAGTGTTAACGATGGAAGGATCCTTGAAAAAATCTAATAAACAAATAATCAGAGAAATTCTTTCAAGTGTGGCTGTACCTGTTGAAGCGGGAGCGGTAAGGTAATGGAGTGGAAGCGACAAGTATCATTAGGTTATGAACTTTCTATTATCTCAGGAGTTTCAATCCTAATACTAATTTCAGGGATGATTGGATCTAATTTTCTCTTAGTGTTTATCGGACTCTTGTTTTTGTTATTTGTATATGCAAACAAGTATTATTTAAATCATGTTGGCCGAGGTTTAACTCTTGAAATAGACAAGGAACTTATAAAACTATTTAAAGGAGAAAAGGATCATTTTATATTAACGATCAATCAACATAGTTATTTTCCTATATTAAACGCTAAATTAAGATTTACGATTGATCATGTATTGCAGTTCGAGAATAACAGAAAGATGCTTAACAATGAACAAGTCGAAATTGAAATTCCGCTATCCCTTCTTGCTAAAGGGTCTGTTGAAATTAGCTTTCCATTTGAAGCTGTAAATAGAGGAGTAGCCAAAATAAGAACGGTTGAGTTAAGAATCCCACATTTGTTTGGGTTTGGAGATGTTTACTTGCAATATGCTAAACAACTACCATTAGAAACAGTTGTATATTCCCATTTAGAAGAGGTTGGAGGGGTTAATCGAATCATTCCGAAGAGGATGGGGGATTATCCAATGAAACAATCATTCTATGAAGATTTGTCATCACTAATCGGAGCAAGAGATTATATTCCTTCAGATTCTTTTAATCGTATTCATTGGAAAGCAAGTGCCAAGGCAATTTCTTTACAGACTAAACTCTATGAAAAAACATCCCAATTTTCTTGGTCAATTTTTATTAATGTCCGAGAAGGAAATTTGGAAAGTTTATTAAGTGGACTTACATATCTACTTGAATATGCAACAAAGAAAAAGATCCCCTTTGAAATCTTTGTGAACGTGCGAAAGGTTGGGAAAAGGCCTTATATCCATCATCCGTTAGGAAATGGAAGAGAACACTTACAAAAAGCTCTAGAAATCATTGCAAGATTAAGTAAGCACAGTGTAGCCATTCCATTTCCTCAAATGTTAATAATGAGTCAAAGACAGCATATTCTTTCACCATATGTAATTTTGTGTGGAAAAATAGAGGGATATGATCAAATGATTAAATTAGGGTTAAAAAGACAAACTTTGGATTGTTATTCAATTGTTGAGCATGATGACGCTTTGGTATTAAAACCTTTTAGTTTATATGGAAAGAAGGTTAGTACTAATGCCATATAATCATTTTTTATCGCGAGTTTATTTATATGCAATGGAAGGGATTCTCTTATATGTAGTTTTGGTGGTATTTTATTTTCATACAACTAGTATACCACCCTTATTTCCTTTTTTATTTATTACTGTAATAGGTGGAATCACGTTTGCTTTCGTACTTTCTGTCATGAAAAGTAATACTCCATATATATTTATTATGTTGTTTATCCCTGTTCTAGCATATATAGCAAGTATTCTAGGAATTAGCTTCGGGTTAAGTATTTTCTTATCAGGTATGATCTGTTGGAGAATTGTTGGGCATTTTAAAAATGATACCATTATTTCAGATTTCTTGCTCATTCTCCTTACACTTGGGATTGGTTTTTTAATTTATCTTGGGGCAGTTGTCCAGTCATATTTATATCAAGAGATCATTCTGTATTTGATCATTGGGCAGTTGTTATTAATGATGGTCGGAAAGGTACTTAAAGGTTTTGTAACCAGTACATTATTAGAAAAAGAAAAATATATGACTAAACATTCTTTTTCAACTATAAGCGTATTCGGACTATTAGCTCTTGGTTCAATCATACTAGCATTATCCCTCCCTTTTATTGTGAAAAATGTGCTGTCTTTTTTATTTTCGATTGCCAGTAAAGTATTATATGTTGCGTCCGTTCCGTTTTTTAATACGGTTGAAAATGCTGAGTTTAAGAGAAATAATAAAGGGCAAGAAGAAGATGGTGTTGGTTGGGCTGGAGCATTAGATGATTTAAAACCATTAGAAAATCAATTTTTAGCTAATATTAATATTTGGACTGTTCTAAGTGTTATTGCTTTTGCTATTTTAGCAATCTTATTAGTTATCCTTGCTAAAAGACGTCTTATACTTGAACCTGAAGAGACAAATATTCATAATGGCTATCAAGTAAGTTTTGATCACATTAAGCAACCTCTTGAGCGTTTAAAAAGAGAACAGAAAACACCTGTTGAAAAGATAAGAAGATTAATTTTTGAATTAGAGTTGTTGTCAGCGCGGAAAGCTAGAGGAAGGTATGAATTTGAGACAGTTAGTGAATGGTTAACTCGGAATCAGTTTCTTAATACCCGGCTTGTTCAAGCATATGAAAAAGTTCGTTATGGGAATGAATCGCTATCAGATAACGAAATAAGGGAATGTGATGAGATAGTAAAACAATTAAAAACTGAACTTCGCTTGTTAAGGAGAAGTTAAAAAAGGGCTGCTGAAGCCCTTTTTGATATTTTACTTTTTCTTCTTTTTTTGTTTCTTTGGAGTACCAGCAATCTCTGCTCCAAATTCTTCATTGCTTCCTACATTAGGATTTGCTACCTCTTGACTGACTTTATTTTGTCGACCCTTTTTCGCCATATTCCTTTTCTCCTTTCAATAAAAGTAAGAATTTGTGTTTTTAGTTTCGGTTAGATTTTTCTTTTTATTCATGTATTATCATAATTTTCTTTCATAAACCCAGTAATAATGCTGTTCAGTTCTTCTGCGTGTTTAGTAGGTAGTTGATGTCTTGCTTTTGAGATAAAAACCTTTGATGAATTTTCAATCCTGTCATTTATGATGGTTTGGTATTTGTGTAAATAAAAATCTCTAGCCCCATCTACTAGTAATACGGGAACTTTTATCTCATGTAAACGATCAGTACATTTATACTTAAGGCCCTCAACATACATATGATAAAGGACTTGGGGATTGTTTTTTAATACATAATGCTCAATTTCTTTTTGATATTCCTTACTTTTTCCATGGGCTTTTCCAAGAACCTTAGCTAAAAAAGGTAAGCCTTTCATTTTTACAGTATAAATGCCAAGCAGGAATTCAGAGCGTAGTAAAAATGTATTTACCTCTGAAAATCCACCTAGTAGAATAATGCCATCCACTCGACTAGGAAAAGATAATGCAAATTCTAGAGCAATTGAACCGCCATTTGAATATCCACATATTACAACCCTTTCGACCTGAAGGTAATCTAACAATGAGGCGATATCTTTTGCCAGTAAAGGAATTGAGATATCTTCATTGTTTGCAGTACTTCTACCATTTCCTCTCATATCAAATGTAATAATTTTATGGTTTTTTGAAAGAGGCAATTGTTGTTTGAAAGTCACATGACCCATTCCGGGTGGGTGTACGAATAATATAGGTTTTCCACTACCGCTTATTTCGTAATAAATTTCCAATGAATGATCAAGACTTGCTACAGGCATAAACTTTTTCCTCCAACATTAATACTTTGTTTTATTATAAGGAAAAAAATATAAATCCATTCGTTTATCTTGTAGTCCAGAGGTGAATGAAGTAAGAGAGGGATAAAATATATAAGTGAAATGAAAAGAAGCGGAATAATAAATCCCGCTTCTTCTTTGGTGTGTAGTCATGGTGTGTATGTTCTAAGTATTTTTGTGTGTAGTTATAGTGTATAGTTTTTTAAGTTTTTGTTCATTGGCAGTAAAATCTAGTTGTAAATCGTGGTGCGAATTGCCTCTACACGTCTCGCCTCCTTTCGTATTATCTATGTATAGATTTTGTAAAACGTTTGTTATTTATACGACAAATTTTTAGAAAGTATTTATACTTGAAATATTTACACTAAAAATATATGACTATTTCAATTGACTACACTAGTTTCAACTAGTAATATTAAAAGGTTCAGAACTGTAGTTAACGCTTACTTAAAGGGGTGAGGATTTCGTGTGGGAGTCCTTTATAATAAAGAAAATACTAAATAATAATGTACTAATTGCGACTCATGATTCTTATAAAGAGGTCGTTCTTATTGGTAAAGGAATAGGATTTGGAAAGAAAAGTGGGGATGAAATCACTCCTCAATTGGCCGAGAAAGTGTTTAAATTAGAAAATGAAAAGGAACAGGAGCAATATAAGAAGCTTGTACCACACGTTGATGAAACAATCATTGAAATCATGAATGAAGCGATTCATCATATAAAGCAATTTGTTGATACACCGTTAAATGAACATATTCATGTTGCTCTAACAGACCATATTTCATTTGCGATTAAGAGAATTCAACAGGGCATGGAAATGTCTAATCCTTTTTTAATTGAAACGAAAACTCTCTATCCATTAGAATATAAAATTGCGCATGATGTTGTAGACATTATTAATGATAAAGTTGGTATTTCTTTACCAGAAGGTGAAGTCGGATTTATTGCTTTACATATTCACAGTGCAATTGTTAATAAAAATATTTCTGAAGTAAATAAACATTCTCAACTAATCAATACGTTAATTCAACTTATTGAAACGGGTCTGAAAATAAAAATTGATAAAGAAAGTGTTCACTACTTAAGGCTAATTCGACATCTTCGTTATGCAATTGAACGTGTGAAAAATGGCGAAGTTGTGAAAGAACCAGAAAAATTAGCTTTAGTATTGAAGGAAGAATATCCACTATGTTATAATCTGTCGTGGAAAGTCATTAAAGTGATGCAACAATCATTACAGCTACCTGTTTATGAAGCAGAGGCCGTATATTTAACGATGCATTTGCAGAGATTGGTTAATAAAAGTGAATAATACCATGTAATTTACGTGTTACTGATTCGATCAGGCATGAGTGAATTTGGTGATTTATTTTAAGGAAAAAGGGTAATCTATCCTTATACCTTAAATGAACCATCATATGCTCATGCCTTTTTCTTTTTCCAAAATGTGTAAACATTTAAAGCTGTTTGTTGAATCACAAAGTTTTTTTAAGGAGGTTACATATGTTTAAGAACTTATTTGGTACATTACAGAAAGTTGGTAAAGCATTAATGCTTCCAGTTGCTTTGTTACCGGCAGCCGGGTTACTACTAGCTTTTGGTAATGCGATGAAAAATCCAGATACAGTTGCTCGAATTCCTTTCTTTGCTAACGATTGGGTTGTCATGATAGCGAATGTAATGGAAAGATCAGGTGACATTGTATTTGCAAACTTACCTGTTTTATTTGCAGTGGGTGTTGCAGTAGGATTAGCGGGAGGAGAAGGTGTTGCTGGATTAGCTGCTATTATTGGTTACCTCATTATGAATGTAACAATGGGGGCAGTTTATGGAGTAACTCCAGAAATGGTAGCAGAAAATTCTGCTGCTTATGCAAATGTCTTAGGAATTCCAACCATACAAACAGGAGTGTTTGGTGGTATTATCATTGGTGTATTAGCGGCATCTATGTATAATCGATACTTTAAAATGGAGCTACCAGCATATCTTGGATTCTTTGCTGGAAAGAGATTTGTTCCTATTGTTACAGCTGTTTCAGCTTTAGTAGTTGGGGTAATACTTGTATTTATCTGGCCTCCAATACAAACAGGCCTTAACCATTTTTCTTACTATGTTATTGATGCAAATAGAACGGTAGCCGCATTCATATTTGGTCTAATTGAACGCTCATTAATTCCATTTGGTTTACACCATATCTTTTATTCACCAATTTGGTATGAGTTTGGACAATGGACAAATGCTGCGGGTGAGACGTTTCGTGGAGACCAACGAATTTTCATGGGGCAGCTTAGAGAAGGTGCTGAATTTACTGCAGGGACCTTTATGACTGGTAAGTTTCCATTTATGATGTTTGGATTACCTGCAGCTGCATTAGCTATTTATCACGAAGCACGTCCAGAAAATAAAAAGCTTGTTGCTGGTATCATGGGTTCAGCGGCATTAACATCGTTCTTAACTGGTATTACTGAACCTTTAGAGTTTTCATTCCTTTTCGTGGCACCTGTTTTATTTGCAATCCATGCTGTTTTTGCAGGTCTCTCATTCATGATAATGGATATTTTAAATGTTAAAATCGGGATGACCTTCTCTGGTGGTGTGATAGACTATATCTTATTTGGTGTTCTTCCTAATAGAACTGCTTGGTGGTTAGTCATCGTTGTTGGGTTAGTATTTTCAGTTATTTATTACTTCGGATTCCGTTTTGCGATCAGAAAGTTTAATTTGAAAACTCCAGGTCGTGAGGATGTACAAGTTGATTCAACGACAAGCACTGGCCAAGTAGGGGATTTACCATATAATGTTCTACAAGCAATGGGTGGAAAGGCGAATATTTCTCATTTAGATGCTTGTATAACAAGACTACGTGTGTCTGTAAATGATATCAAAGAAGTTGATAAAGAACGACTGAAAAAGCTTGGTGCTTCTGGGGTACTAGAAGTTGGTAATAATATTCAAGCGATTTTTGGTCCGAAATCCGACACACTTAAATCTCAAATAAAAGACATAATAGATGGTAAAACACCTGTACCAACAGAAGTTTCTCCAGACACTGAAGTAAAAGAACAAATTGAAGCTGTAGTTCCTGATGAAATGCAAAACAATGTAAGTGAAGATAATTTCTCATTTGTTTCACCAATTAAAGGAAAGGTCCTCCCAATCACAGAAGTTCCAGATCAAGTGTTTGCAGGCAAAATGATGGGAGATGGCTTTGCGATTTTACCGGAAGAAGGAACGGTAGTTGCACCAGCTGATGCAACTATTCTGAACCTATTCCCTACAAAACATGCAATCGGGTTAGAAACGACAACTGGCAGAGAGATTTTAATACATTTTGGAATTGACACAGTAAATTTAAAAGGTGAAGGTTTTGAGGCTTTAGTTTCTCAAGGAGACAAAGTCACGAAAGGACAACCATTATTAAAGGTTGACTTAGATTTCGTAGCAAAAAATGCTACTTCAACTATTACACCAATAGTTTTTACAAATTTAAAAAGTGGAGAAACTATCTCTATTGTAAAAGAAGGTAACGTATCTCTTAACCAAGAAGGGATCATTACTATAAATAAATAATGAAAATAAAAGGAGATTATAAAAATGGCTGAAAAAACGTTTAAAGTAACAAGTGAATCTGGAATACACGCAAGACCTGCTACGGTTTTAGTACAAGTTGCAGGGAAATTCAACTCTGATATCAACTTAGTATATAACGGTCGTTCTGTTAACCTTAAATCAATCATGGGAGTTATGTCTTTAGGTATTGCGGAAGGAGCAGAAATTACGATTACTGCTGAAGGACAAGATGCAGATGATGCATTAGAAGCATTAACAGAGACAATTAAAAATGAAGGATTGGGTGAATAATGTCTAGTAATATCAAGGGAATTGCAGCCTCAGCTGGAATTGCAATTGCAAAAGCGTTTCGTTTAGAAAATCCCGAACTAACAGTTGAAAAAAAGGGTATTTCTAATCCGGAATCAGAGGTTGAGCGCTTTGAAGCAGCGATCGAAACCTCTAAGCAAGAGCTTGAGGTAATTAAAGAAAAAGCTAATCAAGAGCTAGGAGAAGATAAAGCAGCAATCTTTGCTGCACATCTTCTTGTGCTTAGCGATCCTGAATTAATTAACCCTATAAAAGACCGAATTAAAAGTGAAAATGTAAATGCTGAATTTGCATTAAATGAAACTGCAACAATGTTTATTCAAATGTTTGAATCGATGGATAATGAATATATGAAAGAACGTGCTGCAGACATCAAGGATGTAACAAAAAGGGTGTTAGCTCATTTACTTGGAGTTACTGTTTCAAGCCCAAGCTTGATTTCCGAAGAAGTAGTGATTATTGCTGAAGATTTAACACCTTCAGATACAGCTCAATTAAATCGTAATTATGTAAAAGGATTTACAACGGATATCGGTGGTCGTACTTCTCATTCTGCAATAATGGCACGTTCTATGGAAATTCCTGCAGTTGTCGGAACAAAAACTGTTACAAGCGATATCCAAAATGGTGTAATTGTAATTGTTGATGGCTTGGATGGAGAAGTCATTGTTAATCCTACTGAGGACGTAATCAAGACATATAAAGAGAAAAAAGAAAGCTATGAAGCTCAAAAAGTAGAATGGGCGAAGCTAATGAATGAGCCAACTATTTCAAGCGATGGTCAGCATGTTGAATTAGCAGCGAATATTGGAACACCTGAGGATGTAAAAGGTGTATTAGCAAATGGTGGCGAAGGAGTTGGACTTTACCGTACTGAATTCCTTTATATGGGCCGTGACCAGCTTCCTACTGAAGATGAGCAATTCGAGGCATACAAAACAGTTCTTGAAAAAATGGAAGGAAAACCTGTTGTTGTTAGGACTCTAGATATTGGTGGGGATAAAGAGTTACCATATCTACATCTACCAAAGGAATTAAATCCATTCTTAGGATTTAGAGCAATCCGTCTATGTCTTGAGGAACAGGAAATATTCCGTACTCAGCTTCGTGCATTACTTAAAGCAAGTTCGTATGGAAATTTAAAAATCATGTTTCCAATGATTGCAACTTTAGATGAGTTCCGCCAAGCAAAAGCAATTCTTTTAGATGAAAAAGAAAAGCTAAAAGCAAGTGGTGTTGAAGTATCTGACAATATTGAAATTGGAATGATGGTTGAAATTCCATCTACTGCAGTGCTAGCAGATCAATTTGCAAAAGAAGTCGATTTCTTTAGCATTGGTACAAATGATTTAATTCAATATACAATGGCTGCAGACCGAATGAATGAACGAGTGTCATACTTATACCAACCTTATCATCCATCGATTTTACGCTTAATCAGTACCGTTATTGATGCTGCTCATAAAGAAGGAAAATGGGCTGGTATGTGCGGTGAAATGGCTGGAGACCCGATTGCTATTCCTATCCTTTTAGGACTTGGATTAGATGAATTTAGCATGAGTGCAACGTCAATTTTACCTGCTCGTTCCCAAATCAAGAAGCTTTCAAAAGAAAAGGCTGCTAGCCTAAAAGAGAGCATTCTAAATATGGGGACTACTGAAGAAGTTATCGAATTTGTACAAAATAACTTATAATTTCAATTGGGGTATACCTTGTTAGGGTATGCCCTTTTTTTGGTATAATAAAGTAATAAATGGAAAGGAGATAAGTATGAAAAAAGATGATTCAAATTTTGAGATGAATGAACAAGATTATAAAGAACCACCATTAGAAGCATTTTTAATGGAGGAAGAAGAGACTGAAAAAGATGTAAAGCGTAAGCATAACCATAGATTGTTAGGAAAAGGAATCGCTTTTTTACTTATATTTGCACTTCTTTCAGGTGTGTTTGGAATTTGGGTGAATTTATATAATCTTCCATCATTTCATTTTCTAGAAAAATCAAAGCAGCTCTCACAGGAAGAAATCGTTCAACACCTTAAAGAATCGATCGTAACTGTTGAAGGGAATGGAGTAAAAGGAACGGGCTTTAATATATCATCAAAAGGTATTATTATAACGAATTATCATGTTGTAGAGAATATGAATAACATCGTCATAAGTTTTCTTAACCGAGAATTTTATAAAGCGACTATTGTCATAGAGGATGAGGATTTAGATTTTGCCGTCCTTAGGATTGATGATGAAGTTCAACATCTTCCATATCTAAAGTTAGCCGATTTACATAGTTGGAAAGTGGGTGATAGGGTATTTATAATTGGAAACCCACTGGCACACACACGGATTGTAATAGAAGGAGAAATTCTTCAATCAAGTGAAAATGAAATTTTAAGGATTGAAGCGCCGATTCATAAAGGAAATAGTGGTAGCCCAGTACTAAATCAGGATGGAAAGGTTATTGGTATGATATACGCAAAAACTATTCCTAGAGTGGGTCAAAATGAGCAAATTGTCGGCTTGGCAACTCCCCTGGAAAAATTTTATCATTACATAGAAATAAACAAATAAAAAATCTCCCTCAAAAAATTAAGGGAGATTTCTTTATTATCTAAAGGGATTTTTCCATTCCATAAGTAATCCATAGTTTTGAGATTCTTCATCCTCCAAATAATTTTTTACAAGGTGAACAGGGGTTCTTCCGCATTTAAGTAGAAATGTAATAACTGGGTCTTTCAACTCGCCTTTGATCACATTGTTAACGTATTGATCTGCTGTAAGCTCTGAAGAATAGAGATGATAACCTGAAATTCTCCCTCCCCCGAGTAACCGTTCTAAGCCTTGGTTTACAACAACCTCATACATTGATTGCATAAGCCATTTTCCAAGCCCATATGCCCTGAAGGAAGGACTAACACATATATCGACGATATAAAGTGTATTTCCAGTGTCTAAATGATTTGTGATATAACCATTGTCAGTGATTTCTTCCCATGTATGGTTTGGAT
The DNA here is from genome assembly GCA_041640535.1 of Bacillaceae bacterium. Taxonomy (GTDB): domain Bacteria; phylum Bacillota; class Bacilli; order Bacillales; family Bacillaceae_L; genus Litchfieldia. Next base: position 8,767 of record JBEQAC010000014.1, on the reverse strand, counting down.
TTTCAGTATCAAAATTAATTTTAAGACCAGTTATAGAACCACATAGAACGTTGTCTATCTCCACACATAAAGCACCTTCCGGAAAAAGAGTTACATGATTATGTAGTTGTTCCTTATTCCACCAAAGCTCAGACGGAAAGGGGGGTGGAAAGCTTTCTTGTTGGATCCGAATTAATTGATCAAAATCATCCTCAAAATAGTTTCTAATTACCGCTTTTTTTTGGTTTTTTTCGTTAAAAACAAATATTTCTTTTCGATACAAAAACAATCACCACCTCATTTTGCTTATATAAGCCATTTTAAGTGTTCATATATGTCAATGCAATAATTGTGATTCAACAGATAGCATTCTTACATATTTTTCGTAATATAACAAAGTTTAAGGATAGGAGGTGTTTTTGAATGGTAAGAAATGAAAGGGAATTTCATGAGCGTGATCCACACCCTGATGGACGATACGAAAGTGTTATTAATGACTCAATGGCCTCAGCAGGAGAAGAAATGGGTGTAAGAATTGATATAAACACAGAGAATTTTGTTCAACCAAAAAATCCTTTTCATCTTAATCCAAAGAAGGATCCCCAACTGGAGGAGTTTTCTAAATTAATGGAGGGTAAAAGTAAATAATCATCGTATAGTGTAAATTTAGTACATGTAAAAACCTCATATACCCGATTACAATCTTTATTGTAAAGGGGTAATACGAGGTTTCTTTATTCAGCCTAAAATTTTGTTAATGATTTATAACCTTAGTAGCCCCAACCAACGTAAGCCGCACCTACGATGATTAATAGGATGAATAACACAACGATCAAAGCAAAACCTGCTCCATATCCAGCACCTGCAACTGCACCCATTACGAAACACCTCCTCAATCATTTGATACTACATTATGTTGACTTTTCTTTTTGCGACAGGTACAAAACCCCAATTTATATAAAAAAATCTTTTTCAGTAATATTTGTATGTTAATATTTAGTATAGCTAATTAATTTTAAAATGAAGATACATTAATCTAACTAAGGGGGTATCAATTTGTTAACAAAGGATAATACAATCATTGGTTTTATTGGTATGGGTGTAATGGGTAAAAGTATGGCTAGGAATCTCATTCAAGCAGGGTATAAAGTAATGGTGTATTCTCGTACAAAAGAGAAAGCAGAGGAGCTACTGGAAATCGGAGCAATTTGGAAGGATTCTGTAGCCTCATTGGCAAAAGTTGCAAATGTAATCATATCAATCGTAGGTTATCCGAAGGATGTAGAAGAAGTTTATTTAGGTGAAGGCGGAGTGATCCATCACGCTCAAAAAGGCACTTATATAATTGATATGACAACTTCTACTCCAACATTAGCAAAGGGAATATATGAAACCGCAAAGGGAAAAGGAATGTATTCTCTAGATGCCCCTGTTTCTGGTGGAGATATTGGTGCAAGGGAAGCTCGCCTTACAATTATGGTTGGTGGTGACGAGCATGTATTTGCTGAATGCCTACCTATGTTAAAGTGTATGGGAGAAAATATCGTTCTTCAAGGGGGACCAGGTGCAGGACAACATACGAAAATGTGTAATCAAATTGCAATAGCCTCTAATATGATTGGTGTATCTGAAGCACTTGTTTATGCTAAAAAAGCTGGTTTAGATCCTGAGTCGGTTCTAGAAAGTATTTCAGCTGGTGCAGCTGGAAGTTGGTCATTAAGTAATCTCGGTCCAAGAATGATTGCTGGTAACTTTGAACCTGGTTTTTATGTTAAGCATTTTATTAAAGATATGAGTATTGCTATCGAGGAAGCAAAGAAGATGGGAATGGATACACCAGGGTTAGAGCTTTCGAAACAGCTCTATGAGCAGTTAGCTAGTCATGGAGATGAAAATAGTGGAACTCATGCACTGTTTAAACTATGGGAATAAATAATGGATAAGGAACACTTACAGTTTGTAGGTGTTTTTTAGCTTAATCAACATAAGAGTACCTCGAAAAGGAGTGGTATGATAGTGGCAAAAAGAACAAAGAAAAATCATGCTGATCAGAAAAATAAACAAGGTTTTGACTCAGCAACCATTGATTCTGAATTTAGTCATGAACTTGGAAGCCATGATGCAAACCAAAAGCATAAAAAGAAAGCGAAAAAGGAAAAAGCACCAAAAAACGACGGTAAATATAAAGGATCGTTTTAATTTAGAAAGGACCACAGTGTACAACTGTGGTCTAACTTTTTGTAGCATCTAGTACTTTAATCTTATACCGATTAATTAAACGGAAAATATGATTCTTTGTACCTATAGCTAAGTTATATATTGTAAATTAATGTATTAATATAGAAGAAAAGAAAATTGAACCCAACATAATATGAAAAAAGGAGGTTCAATGTATGAAGGAACAAAGGTCAAATACATTTACTAAACATGAATCTGGTAAAAACATACATATCATAGCTTCTCTATCAATTAACGGTAAAATTTTATACGTATCTTCTAACTGTAAATTTATATTAGGCTATGAACAGGAGCAATTAATCAACTCGTATATAAAAGAAATCATCCATGAAGATGATATATTTATGGTAGAAAGTTTATTTTTTCATCCTGATATTATATTTCCATCCATATTTAGAGTTAAAACAAAAAATAATAAATACTTCTGGTTCGAAGCAGAAGTTGAACATATTCAAAACCCATCCAATGATTCATCGACTGAAATTTTTTTGAAAATGCATTTATTGGAGGATCATCAATCAACACATGATGATCTCGATATTGATCACCATCAAATTGAGGAAATCTTCCTTGAACCCATGGAGGGGGGGCAAAAAGATTTACTCATTGCAGATATTGCTCCTTACTCTATCATTATAACTCAATATGGAAGAATCGCGTATATTAATAAAATGGCTGCTCGTCTCCTTGGAATTAGAGAAAAGGAGACATTAATCTCAAGAAGTATTCTTGATTTCATTGATTCAGAGTTTCATAGCGTTGTAAAAAAAGGGATACTCCTTCTCCAGAAAGGTCAAAAAATTGGGATGCTTGAACAAAAGTGGAAAAGGATTGACGGGAAATCTATTGAAGTGGAGGCCAAAGCAGTTCCCCTTCGCTTTAGAGGTAGAAAATCAGAAATGATTGTTTTAAATGATATTACCTCTAGGAAGAATTTTCAGGGAATACTCCAAAATAGTCGAGAGCGTTATGAACGTATCGTACACAATTCAATTGATGCGATTGCCATTATTTATAATAAAGAATGGGTTTTTATAAATGATTCTGGAGTAAAGATGTTTGGAGCAAACAGCTATACAGAGTTGCTAGGAAAAAACATTTATTCTTTTCTGAAAAATGATGATCATGAACATGTTGAAAATCTCCTTCGTATGGTTATGGCTGAAAAACATGAAGCTCATTATACAAAACAATCTTGGTTTACACTAACTGGTAAACAGTTTTATTCAGATTTAGTTTGTATACCTACAACTTATTTTGGTGAAGCGGCTGTTCAGGTCATAATAAGGGATATTTCTGATCGTAAGAATGCAGAAGAATTAATGATTCGTTCCGAAAAATTATCAATAGCAGGTCAATTAGCAGCAGGTATTGCCCATGAGATACGAAACCCCTTAACATCAATTAAAGGGTTTCTACAACTTATAAAAATGGAAGCCACAGGAAATGAACAGTATTATCAAATCATTTTTTCTGAGTTAGACCGTGTAGAATTAATCTTAAGTGAACTACTTGTTCTTGCTAAACCAACAGAAATTATCTTTAATGAAGTAGATGTGAAGGATATTTTAAGAGATGTTGTCACACTTTTAGATACTCAAGCTATCTTAAGGAATATTCAAATTCATCTAAACTTACCAAAGGAACCAACCTACATTACATGCGATGAAAATCAGATTAAGCAGGTATTTATAAATTTAATTAAGAATTCGATTGATTCAATGACAAGTGGAGGTAACATCTATATATCTATTTTAATTTCAGAAAATTCTATCGTCCTTAATTTTAAAGATGAAGGCTGCGGAATTCCAGATGTAATATTAGATAGAATAGGTGAACCTTTCTATACAACAAAGGAAAAAGGGACCGGATTAGGTTTAATGGTAAGCTATAAGATTATCGAAAATCACAAAGGAACGATTAATGTAAACAGTAAAGTCAACGAGGGGACTACCTTTATTATTACATTGCCGAAACCAAATACATGAAAATAAGCAATACAGAAAAAAGGAACTGAACGATCCTTATCTGTATTGCTCTTTTTTTGTTTAGAGAATATTAATGAATGGTTTTAATAAATCTTTCTAATCTATCCATCCCATTTTTTAGTGTTTCCATTGAATAGGCGTAGGATATTCGGATGAAGCCTTCCCCATAGGATGAAAATGCATCCCCAGGTACAACAGCCAAACCTGATTCTTTTACTAATTTTAGTGCAAATTCAAATGAAGAAACATTAAATTTCTCTATGGATGGGAATAAATAGAAAGCCCCATTTGGTTTTACAACATCTATTTCCATATTTCTTAATCTACTATATACATATTCTAATCGCTCGTAATACTGATCCTTCATAATTTCCGCATCATTCATTCCAGTTGTCAAAGCAGCGAATGCGGCTTTTTGGGAAATTGATGAAGCACATGAGACATTATATTGATGGACTTTTAACATATGTTTTGTAATTGCTTCAGGAGCAAAAGTGAATCCTATTCTCCAACCAGTCATAGAATGTGATTTAGACAAACCATTAATCACAATGGTTTGCTCTTTTAGATATCTAGCAATTGAGTGATGTTTCCCTTCAAAAACGAGTTCGCTATAAATTTCATCGGAGAGAACAAAAATGTCCTTTCCTTTTAATAATTGTGAAATATCTTTTAACTCATCATCTGTTAGTGTAACGCCAGTTGGATTTGAGGGATATGGTAAAACAACGCATCTTGTATTCTCAGTTAAATGTTCTTTAATTAATTCTGCAGTCAATTTAAAGTTTGTACTCCGAGTGTCTGCAAATATGACTTTCGCTCCACATAACTTAATCAATGGTTCATAGCCGGGGTAAACAGGTCCAGGAAGAATGACTTCAGACCCCTCTTCAAGTATGGTGCGAAAAGTAATATCAATTGCTTGGCTTGCTCCAGTGGTCGTAATAACTTCAGTTTCGGGAACGTATTGAAGTTGATATTTTTCCTGTAAGTAATTTGTAGCTGCTCTTCTAAGTTCTATGTAACCTGCATTATGTGTATAAGTCGTAAAATTTTCATCAATTGCATCTTTTGCGCTTTCTTTTATATGTAATGGTGTATGAAAATCGGGTTGTCCAATTGTTAATGAAACCACATTATCATATTGAGAAACCATATTAAAGAATTTGCGTATTCCTGAAAGTTCGATGTTTTTTACTCTGGGATTAATTAAATGCTCCAAGAAATTCTTCCTTTCTACTTTTGTTTTATCTATTTTATCATTATCTAAGTAAAATTAACTAGCAAGTATAATAAAAATTATCTATCAAAAAAAGAACCAGATTCATTCTGGTTCAATTGTTTCAATATAATTGTTTCACCTTTATAAGTTCTTTATAGGTTCTACTTAATTCCATAAATTCATTGTAATTGTTCTGGTCAATTGATTGATCAATAGATGCCTTCAATCGATCTTTATTAAATTGATAGCAAACTTCATCAAGGAAAAGTTCAGCATATAAACTAAGCATTGCTGACTGTGCGACTGTAAGTGTATAACTAACCGCTGTTGCTTTTGTATATTTCATTAATTTAATTTTCTTTTTGTACGTGTTCATTGTAAAACCCTCCAACAAAATTAGATTAAGTGACTATATTGATGAATTAACGAGTTGTATTTTTCAGATAGTTCCATAAACAATTCCTTATTACGATCTTTGAGGGTATTGTTAATTTGCTCCATAAGTAGAGTCTTTTGAAAGGAGATTTGTGATTTTAGAAGAACCATTTCGGCTTCCTTCTCATACATCGACAGGAACGGATCTTCAGTAATTGCTGTAAATGGCACAATTTCGTTTTTTTGTTCATTGTTTAAATGGCTCATTATTCGTTCACTCCTTCAATCCTTTTTTACATTATGCTTTGTAAAAAGGTAAAAGTAAAGAGTTTTTTTAGAAAATTTAGATATATCAGAAGAAATAGAAAACACCTAAGGAGGTCATCATCTACATAAACTACTATAAAAAAACTGCCTTACCAAAAGGTATAGACAGTTTATTATAGTTACAGCGTTCTTATTAATATCCGTAATCCCAGTCAACATCATCTTCATGCCATAGTATGGGAGAGACTTGGTTGACGTCCATGATTTTTACATTAGATAGACTTTTACTTTTTTTCTCTTGAATTTGTTTTTGAAGTACTTCAAATTGAGCTCTTTCAATGTTCTCGATGAATTTAATTTGGAGGTTATGTTGATACAAAATTGCTGTTCCCTTCAAGATTTTTCACCTTCTTTAATAATATTTGTATCCCTTTTTTATTTTATTGTGATAAGGAAGAATCGTCTATATTCATATGTAATCCTTCACAAAATATACAATAAGTGTCCTTTTGAAACTTTAAAGGTTTAACTTGTGTTTTTGTCTCATAGAATGATGGTAAATAGAATGAAAATGTCTTGATTATAAGGAGGTCTTTTTTTATGGATAATCAAGTTAGGTTTCAACCTTTGAGTTTTCAACATGCTCATTTTTATGCACCACCACAACGTCCAATATTTACAAGTGCGCAATTTTCCATGGTTCCACAACAATTTCTTCAAAATAGATTTAGGCCGAATAAGGAATTTATTAGAGTCTGGAATTCATTAAATAAAGAATTAATTCCATTTACACAAAAATTACTACAATATAATGTGAATCCAGAAATGTCCAGAATTCTTTATATTCAAGTGATCAATTATACCCTAACGAACTGGAATCACTATTCTGGTTCGTTTGGAGTTATAATAGATGAAATTTATCAATCAATGAAAAGTGATTTATCATTTATTTCAGTCCTAAGGCCATATCGTATTCCAGAGAAGAATTTAGACCTGATGTTAAAGCAAATTATTTATATGACACTTGAGCAGACAGATCAATCGTTTGGAAGAAAAAAATGGTCGGACTGGTCCGAAATTGAAGGTAATTTAACCTCAGGCCCCTCCGTTGTCTCAACAGGAGGAAATAATGTATTCGTATTTATAAGAGGAAAAAATAAACAGCTTTACCAAACACATTGGGATGGAGAAAAATGTGGAAAATGGTCAAGGATAGGTGGAGTTTTAACTTCATCTCCGGCAGCAGTAGCAATAAATCAAGAAAGAATAGGTGTATTTGTAAGAGGAAATGATAATCAATTATTATGTAAATACAATGAACAAGGACATTGGAGCGATTGGCAAGATCTAGGTGGGAAACTTTCAACTTCTCCAGCTGTAACATCTAGTGGTGAAAATAGATTTGAGGTGTTTGCAAGAGGAAATAATAAAAACCTTTACCATTTATCTTGGAATGGTACTAAATGGGAGGAGTGGAAAAATCTTGGTGGATATATCACCTCCGCTCCATCAGCTATATCGTTAAAAGAGAATCGTATTGATCTTTTTGCAAGAGGGAAAAATAGAGAGCTTGTTCATAAATATTGGAACGGCAAAAAGTGGAGTGAATGGGAAAGCATTTCTGGAGTGTTAACGTCAAGTCCAAGTGCTGTATCAAGTAAACAAAATCGTATAGATGTTTTTGCAAAAGGGGATAATGAAGAGCTATTTTATAAGTATTTAGATTTAACAACAAACCAATGGTCCGAAGGGAATCCTCCAAGAGGAGAAATTTCTTCAGAACCAGCAGTTATTTCGAACAATAATGGAAGAATAGATGTATTTGCAAAAGGGAAAAATAACAACCTTATCCACAGTTGGATAGAATAGAATCATAATCTTATTTGAGGTACTCTAAAGAGCATCTATTGTGGTCATATAATAAAAAAATATTAAGATATTAACTCCGTTTTTATTATGGTAAAATAGGAATTGACATGTTTGTACGGAGGATTCTTAATGATTGCGTTTATCAAACCACTTATTGTAAATATGACAATCCTATTTTCACTAACATTCAATGCGAACTTATTTTTTCCCTTTAATGATAATAAACCTTTATCCATTAAACAGAAGATGATCTATGGAGTCATCAGCTCTTTTGCTGCCTTACTCTGTATGATGTACCCGATTGAAAGTTTAGAAGATACTCATTTTGATTTACGTATGGTTATTATTTTAGTTGTTACCCTATATGGAGGTTATCTTCCAGGTGGAATTTGTCTTTTTTCAGTTGTTATCGCTCGAACCATCATTGGTGGAAGCTTTGCACCGATTGGAATACTAGTTTCAATATTAGCCTTTATTATTCCACTCTGTTTTCAGAAAATGTTTAAACAGTCTGTTAACCGGTTCATAACAGCCACATTAGTAATCGGTTCGTATTTCTTTGTATATAGTATTATCATCTATTTTTTTGTATCGTTTTTAACGGTTCCTTTTTTCTTTGTTTATTATATTACACTTATATTGACAGCACTTTTCTTAGTTTATATAATTGAAAAATTGATTGTTGCCAATCAACAATTCACCGAAGCAACTTATTCAGATAAGCTCACAACAGTTAGTCAAATGGCTGCTTCTATTGCTCACGAAATAAGAAATCCTATCACAACCGTTAGAGGATTCATTCAGTTTTTGGAAAAAGATTCAGTTGATA
>JBEQAC010000013.1:0-33115 GCA_041640535.1 Bacillaceae bacterium | reverse complement strand
TCGATGCCTTCAATGTCCAAGGAACAGAAACTTTCGCATTTCTACCTTGGAATATTAATTGTTGTTCTTCACCATGATGAACAACCGAGCTTGTTACCTGTGCTAGACTATTATTTTTATAGCGTAATATTGCAATCGATAAATCCTCAACTTCAGCATTATCGTGGGATGTATTCGTCATGATCGCCTGAACCTCAATCGGCATTCCAATCATCCATTGTAATGCATCAATATGATGGACTGCATGATTTAGAGTAGGACCTCCGCCCTCTTTCTCCCAAGTACCTCTCCACCATAAATCATAATAGCTGTGGCCCCTCCACCAGTAGGAGTCTACTTGTGTATGTACAATTTCCCCCATTAATTTTGTCTCTAAGGTGCTTTTAAGTTTCATCATTGGTGTTCTAAAACGGTTTTGAGCTACTACTGATAAAATTTTATTATTTTTTTCAGCTGCATGAATCATTTCATCTGTCTCTTTAAGTGAAGAAGCCATCGGTTTTTCTACTAATACATGCTTATCATGATTGAGTAAATCAACTGCTAGTGGAGCATGAGTATAAGGAGGTGTACAAATTGAAACAAGGTCAATATCCGGATTGTCTAACAACTCTTTATAGTCTTCATAAATACTGATTTCTAGATTATAGTTTTTAGCTTTTTCTTTCGCTTTTTCACTATAAATATCTGAAATAGCGACAATTTCACATCTTTCTGGAAATTTTAAATAAGCATTAATGTGAGCATCTGCAATCGCTCCTGCCCCAATAATCGCAACTTTTATCATTCTACCTCTCCTTTTTACGTTGATTTGCATACTAGTATGGTAGTTATGCCGGTATGAAACTATTTATTATTATTTTTTGTGATACAAACAAAATTCTTCTAACCCGAGTATAAAGAGAAAAAAAAGCGCTGTCAATTAATCCATTTGTAAAATTTTCTTACTTATAACAAGATAAAAAGATGAAAATACTCATCTTTTTATCTTGTTATTTACTTTTTATCTTTTTCCCATTCACTGGCCAGCATTCCATAAACAATATGATCCACATAGTGATCATACAACCACTCAGCCTTGCGAATTCGCCCTTCCTCTTGGAAACCTAATCGTATAGGTATACTTCTACTTTTTTGATTGCCTTCTGCTGCTCGAATCTCAACTTTATTTAGCTTTAATTCCTCTAGAGCATAATTGGTTAGAGTCCTTCCCACCTTTGTCATGATTCCATTACCTTGGTATTTTTCTCCAAGCCAATAGCCAATATATGCAATTTTATTTGTCCAATCAATAGAATTATAGGAAGCAACTCCAACAATTTCTCCCTTATAGAGTATCACTGTTGTTAAACCTTTATTTTCTGCATAATTTTTTGTTACCATCTGAATAAATGCTTTTGTTTCTTCTACTTTTGTCGTGGTATCAAGCCATGGTAACCATTTTTTTAGATACGCTCTCGATTCATTCGTTAATTCAAATATTCGTTCAGCATCTCTAAGCTCAATTAGTTTTAAGGTTACATCCTCATCAATTTTATGTAAAAACATGTAGGTTCTTCTCCTTTCCACAGAAAATGCCCCTGCATGACTCAGGAGCATTTTCTTCTATTATATATTATTTTGCTAATCGGATGACATTCCAAGAAAGCTTCGGTAGATTTGCAGTTAATTGACCACTATCAACTTTTGCATCTCCATTACTATGTGGCTCAACATTGGAACGATTGAATTGGTTTGTTGCCTTTACATCGTCGTTTTCAAGAACGATATGCTCCACAACTTTATAGCCTTCAAAGCTTCTTACATCAGCTTCAAGTGATAATACATCTGTTTGGTGACGGTTTACTGCAAAAATTGTGACTGTATCGTTCTCCTCGTCATACACCGAAACAGTATCGAGGTAAGGAATATCTGTAAAGTCCTTACTATCATACTTTGGAGAAGAAACAATTGAATTCAATGCTACTCCTCTACCTAAAACAGAAGCATGCATATATGGATAGAAGATTGGTTGTTTCCAAGCTTCTCCACCTTTTTCAGTCATAATTGGTGCGATAACATTAACTAGTTGCGCAAGGCATGCAATTTTCACACGGTCTGCACGCTTCAACATTGAAATTAACATACTACCCACTAATAATGCATCTTCAAACGTGTAGATATCCTCAAGCTGTGGTGGTGCAATTGACCATGGCTCAATTTTCCTATCAGCTTCATTTGAATGGAACCAAACATTCCACTCATCAAATGAGAGATTTATTGTCTTTTTGCTACGTTTTTTCGCCTTAACATAGTCAGCTGTTGCAATCACAGAATAGATAAATTGATCCATATCTAATGACTGTGCAAGATAATTCCCTAGGTCATTATCACGATTTCCATAATAAGTATGAAGTGAAATATAGTCGACATGGTCATATGTATGCTCTAATACAGTTGATTCCCATGCTCCAAATGTAGCCATATGACGACTAGAACTTCCACAAGCAACTAATTCAATGGTAGGATCTACCCATCTCATTGCTTTCGCAGTTTCAACAGCCAAACGACCATACTCATCAGCTGTTTTATGGCCGATTTGCCACGGTCCATCCATTTCGTTTCCTAAGCACCATGTTTTAATCTTATGCGGGTCCTTATAACCATGTTTTATACGTAAATCACTCCAATATGAACCTGAAGGATGATTACAATATTCTACTAGATTACGAGCTGCATCAATTCCGCGAGTACCTAAATTTACTGCCATATTTACTTCTGCATTTACTTTCTTAGCCCAGTCCATAAATTCATTGGTTCCAATTTCATTCGTTTCAGTGACTCTCCATGCCAAGTCTAATCGTCTTGGACGTTCTGCTACTGGACCAACCCCATCTTCCCAATTGTAACCAGATACAAAGTTACCACCTGGGTATCTAATTAAAGGAACTCTTAATTGTTTCACTAGCTCCATTACATCTGTACGAAAGCCTTGTTCATCAGCCGATGGATGTCCTGGCTCATAAATTCCTTCGTAAACAGCTCTACCTAAATGCTCAATGAATGATCCATAAATACGTTCATCAATTTTTCCAATCTGGAAATCTTTATCAATGGTCATTGTTGCTCTAATCGTCATAAACCTCTCTCCTAACTTTTGATGTTCTTATTTAATTGAACCATGTATATGGTAAAAGCCTGTCTATTGAATGCGTTTGCATTAATTACAAATAAAATTACTAACCTTTATAAAATGTTCACTACGAATCTAATTTTATTTAGTAAGAATTTTGTTCCGGCTCTATATTAACATATACATACATTTATTAATAAATATATTATATTTAATTACGATTCTAATTTCAATCCTTTTTAAAAATTTTAATTGTTAAAGATTAATTGGTTCCATGAGATGTTAACCTGGAAATATTAGCTATAAAGTAATTTATTTATATAAGAGAATATTCCTAAACTGCTACATAATCAAAACATAATATTAATACTATCATTAATTAATTTGCAGTAAAAAAACATCCCTAGTATAACTAGGGACATTTTTCTAATCTTTTTAACACTTAATCTACCAAAAGAAAAACTTCATCATTTACAATTTCTATTTTATAAGTCTTGACGCAGCCTGTATCAGGATCCTGAACTTTTCCATCATCTAAGCATATTTTCCAATCATGCATTGGGCAGAATACAAACTCTCCGCTAATAATACCTTCTGTTAAAACTCCGCCTTTGTGTGGACAACGATTTTCAACTGCTCGAATTAATCCACTTGATAAGCGAAACACAGCTACTTCTTTATCCCCTACACGAACGGTTTTCCCTAGACGCTCAGGAAGCTCATGAACGAATCCGATTGACATTTTTGTAATAGTTTTATTTATCATCCTTATTTCCCCCTTAGTTTATATTGAAAACGATTATGACATTACAACCTTTTCAAATAATTCCATCTTCGTCTTTTTACTTTCGACAATTTCTTTCCATGGGTCTTTGTGTAAGGATAATGCTGTATCAATTCGTTCATTTAGTTCCTTGCGTTTTTCAACATCATCTAGTACGCTTCGAACATGGTCTAGACCTACTCTTTCGATCCACGCAGATGTTCGTTCTAAATAATTAGCTGTTTCACGATAGTATTGGAGATAAGCACCAGTGATCTCCATTACTTCATCATCCGATTTTACCTTGTAAAGTAAATCTCCGGCACGAAGATGGGTTCCACCATTTCCACCTACATAGATTTCCCAGCCTCCATCTATTCCAACTACACCAACATCTTTAATTCCCGACTCAGCACAATTTCTAGGACAAGCAGAAACCGCCATTTTTACTTTATGAGGGGTATTCAAACCTTCGAATTTTCGTTCCATTCTAATTCCTAGTGAAATGGAATCTTGTGTACCAAAGCGACAGAATTGTTCTCCAACGCAAGTTTTTACAGTTCGAAGGGTTTTTCCGTACGCATAACCTGAAGGCATATCTAGCTCTTCCCATATTTTAGGCAAATCTTCTTTCTTTGCACCTAACAAATCAATACGTTGCCCTCCGGTTACCTTAATAAGTGGAATTTCATATTTATCAGCTACATCTGCAATCTTTCGTAAATCATTCGAATTTGTCACACCTCCATACATTCTTGGAACGACAGAGTAAGTGCCATCTTTTTGAATATTTGCGTGCATACGTTCATTTACAAATCGAGATTCACGCTCATCATCATAACCTACTGGATTGATCATACCAAGATAATAATTTAGTGCTGGACGGCATTTTGAACACCCTTCGTCAGTAGTCCAACCTAACACATTCATTACTTCTTTTACATGATTTAACCTTTTACTCTTAATCTCCTCAATTACCTCGTCTCTGGATAATGTTGTACAACCACAAATGGCTTCTTTCTGAGCATGTTGATCAAATTCGGAGCCTAACGTATGTTGAAGTAAATCAGCGATTAAAGGTTTACAGCCACCACATGAACGTGATGCAGTTGTGCAAGCCTTAATCTGATCAACTGTTGTACACCCTTGTTCTCCAATAGCCTGAACGATCGTTCCTTTTGATACACCGTTACACCCACATATGATTTCATCATCTGCCATGCTAGCAACAAAACTGCCTGCAACTTCTCCATCAAGAGGCTGTAAAATGGATACTTTATTTGTTGAAGAAATATCTTCTTGTTTTTGAATCATCGAGAATAAACGATTACCTTCTTTGCTATCTCCAAACAAGACAGCTCCAACAATTTTATTGTCACGCAAGACAATTTTCTTATAAATCCCATCCTGTTCATCAAACACTTTTAGTGCCTTTTTATCATCGCCTTCAATAAAATCTCCAGCAGAAAATACTTCAACACCTGATACTTTGAGTTGTGTTGATAATACCGAACCTTTATACGGCTCCCCAAACACTCCAAGAATGTGTTTTGCTAACACCTTACCTTGTTCGTATAATGGAGCAACTAGCCCATATGGGATTCCATTATGCTCTGCGCATTCTCCTACTGCATAAATATGTGGTGTGTTTGTTTGTAAATAGTCATTTACAATTATTCCACGATTTACAGCTAACCCAGACTCTTTCGCTAGGTCAATATTAGGCTTTATCCCTACCGCCATAACAACTAAATCTGCTTCAATTTCTGTTCCATCCTTGAACCTTACACCTTCAACTCGATCTCTACCAATAATTGCTTCTGTATTTTTTTCCAACAGGAAGTTCATGCCCTGCTTTTCTAATTCCTTTTTAAGCAGATTTCCTGCTGTTTCATCTAATTGTCTCTCCATTAAATAAGGTGCAATATGAATAACTGATACTTCCATACCTAAATTCAAAAGACCACGAGCAGCTTCAAGACCTAATAATCCTCCACCAATAACCGCCGCTTTCTTATATTTTTTTGAAGCAGCAAGCATTTCATCTGTATCTTTAATGTCACGGAAAGCAGTAACACCTTTCTTGTCAACTCCAGGTAAAGGTAAAATAAATGGTAGAGAGCCAGTAGCTAAAATTAGTTCATCATAAGGCTGAATGGTCCCCTTATCAGTAAGCACTGTTTTATCCTCACTATTAATCTTGATAACTGTTTCACCTGTGAATAAAGAAATATTATTTTCTTTATACCAATCCCAATCATTTATCGTAATATCTGTAATGGTTGTGTCTCCTTGCAAAACCTTTGACAGTAATATACGGTTATAGTTTGGGTGTGGCTCTTTACCAAATATCGTAATCTCAAACTCTTCTTTATTGATTTTTATAATCTCCTCAATTGCTCTAACGCCAGCCATCCCATTACCTACAAGCACTAACTTCTTTTTTGCCATTACAAACTCCCCCTATTCATTTAATTACAAGAATTGAACGTGATTCTTCTCTTTTCCCCTTGTTTCCCTAGGGGTGAATTAAAGACTTAATCTTTACTGCACATATTTTGAAGCTTGGCATTCTGCAAAATGGGTCTAACTCTTCTGGAATTAACATGTTTACATTTTGGCTTTCTCCCCAATGAAAAGGGACAAAAATCGTATCAGTTCTCATTGTTTCAGTCACATGACTGCGTACAATGATTTTTCCTCTTTTTGATTCAATTTCAATTAGTTCTTTATCCTGAATTCCGTATTTTTTAGCGGTTTCCGGATGGATTTCTGCATATGATTCTATGTTCCTAGCCGCAAGTGATGAGCTCTTCCTTGTTTGTACTCCTGTTAAATAATGGGACAATACTCTTCCCGTTGTTAAAAACAGCGGAAATTCCATTGAGACTTCTTCCTTTTTTACCTGGTCATGATTACTTACTGGAATCATGACCGCTTTACCATCTGAATGATGAAACGATTGCTCAAATAATCTTTCCGTTCCTTTATGATTCATTTCTGGACATGGCCATAAAATTCCGCCTTCATTTCTAATTCGCTCATACGTAATTCCGTAGTAATCAGCAGATCCTCCTCGGCTAGCTACTCTAAGTTCATTAAAGATGTCCTCTACATGGGAGTAAGTAAAATATTGATTTTTCCCAAGCTCTGACGCGATTTCACATAAAATTTGCCAGTCATGTTTTACCTCTCCAGGGCACTCCCTACTTGCTTCACGGAGGATTACTCGCCCCTCAAGATTTGTCATTGTACCTTGATCTTCTAAATAAGATGATGTAGGTAGAATTAAATCTGCTAGCATGGCAGTTTCAGAGATAAACATATCAACTGCTACTAAAAAATCTAATTTCTCAATCGCATTTTTTACAAGATTAGCATTTGGATTCGAAACGACCGGGTTGGAACCCATAAGTAGCATTCCTTTTATTGTCCCATCGTGGATTTTTTTCATCATTTCATATGCGGAAACTCCTTTTCCTGGAAGCTCAGGTTCTTCAATACCCCATACCTTTGCGATATATTTTCGATGCTCAGGATTTTCAATTAATCGATATCCTGGGAGTTGATCCGCTTTTTGGCCATGCTCTCTTCCACCTTGACCATTCCCCTGACCAGTAATTGCACCATATCCACAGCCGAATTTACCTAGCTTACCTGAAACCATTAGAATATTCAAAAAATTCCTCACAGCCATCGTTCCATCTATTTGTTGTTCAATTCCTCTTGCTGTAAATATCATCCCCGTTTCGGATTTCCCAAACATGGAAGCTGCTTTCTTAAGTTGTTCATATGGAATTCCTGTTAAGTCTGTAAGAGTTTCATAACTTATTGATGTTACATAGTTTTTTACTTCCTCGTAGCCTTTTACACGAAAATTGATAAACGATTCATCAATGTAATTTTCCTCAATCATGATTTTTAATAAACCATTGGCAAGTGCAGCATCACTTCCTGGCTTTATCTTTAAATGTAAGTCTGCCAGTTTGGTTGTTTCTGTTTCCCTCGGATCGATGACAATGATATATGCTCCATTTTTCTTCGCAGATTCAAAGTACGGCATAATAGTTGGCTGACACTCGGCAATATTTGTTCCAGCTAAAATAATACATTTTGTATGAGGAATTTCTTTCAAACTGTTCGTTAACCCTCGATCAATACCAAATGCTTGATTTGCAGCTGTTGCGGCTGCTGACATACAGAATCTTCCGTTGTAATCAATATATTTTGTACCAAGGGCAACTCGAGCAAATTTCCCTAATAAATAGGCTTCTTCATTTGTCAGTGAACCTCCACCATATACAGCTACGCTATCTTTTCCATAGCTTGATTGGAGTTCTACAAATCTTTCTTTAATCATTTCAATTGCTTTTTTCCATGAAATCTTCTCAAATCGATTGTTAACTTTTAACATCGGAGATGTGAGTCGATCATTATGCAATGCATGCTGGTGAGCATTCATACCTTTAATACATACACGTCCATGAGTTGTTGGATTATCTTTTCCAACCACTCGATATCTTTTCCTTGTGACCACTGATTGTTCAATTAATTCCATTTTGCATTGCATACTACAAAACGGACATTGCGTCTCGTATATTCTTTCTGATTGAATTTCCTGTTGCTTTTCACGGAAATACTTTAAGAGTAGCTCAGTCAATATCTCACCCTCTCTCTACCATTTTAGGTCTATGGTTAAATATAAACACGATGACTTTTGGTCAATTGCTCCGAGTCGAATTCAAATCGTTGTATTAATTGTTCTCTTAGTTCTTTCTCAAATAAAACTTCTCGAATATGAATAATATTTATTCTTTCAACCCAACGCCAGATCCGTTCAAGATAGTTCGCTGTTTCACGATAATATTGTAATAAAGCGATAACCGTATCAATGGTTTCCTCCATTGTTTCTGTTACTGTTAATAATTCACCCACCCGATTAGACCGACCCGTACTTCCTCCAAGATGTAGTTCAAACCCGCGTTCAATACCGACAATTCCAATATCTTTCAATTTCGCATCTGCCCAATCATGTAAGCAGGATGAAATACTCACGTTAACTTGATCTGGAACATGAATTGCTTCAAATTTTTTATCTAGTTGAACAGCTAATTCGGTAACAACCCTTCTTTTACAAGTGCAAGCTCTCCCTTCATCTGTTAGAACGGAAGATACCGTTCGTTTCGCATTTGAAGGTATTGGCAGTATTAATTCGTTCATTATGGCCGTTAGCTGATGTTCTTTGATTCCTTGTAATTGAAATCGTTGAAAAGAGGTAAGGATGATACGTAATTGATACGTATCTGCAATTGCAGCAATCTTTCTCAAATCATCTCCATTTGTTAAACCACCGTAGGTTTGAGGGATTAGACTATATGTTCCATCAGCTTGTTTTACAGGATTACTTCTTTGTTCATGTCTAATCAATTCCCCTGTGGTTAACCCCGGATAAATCATTTGTAAATAATACGAAATAGCTGGGCGACAAACTGAACACCCCTCTTTATTTTTCCAATTAAGCTGCTGCATGACTTCACCTAAAGATGTTAATGAATATTTTTGAATCTCTAGTACCACTTGTTCTTCAGTAAATGTAGTACATGTACACATCGATTTTGTTTCTGATTCTTCATTAAAATCCTCACTATGAATATAGGCTAGTAAGTTTTTAACCAAAGGCTTACAACTACCGCATGAACCTGATGCTCTCGTACAGGATTTTATTTGCTCAACGGACTTTAACCCTCTTTCTTGAACGACTGATATAATGGTACCTTTTGTTACATTGTTACATTGACAGATAAATTCGCTTTTGTTCATTACAGCAACAGAGTCTAATGGGTTAGCAGACTCCTTCAGAATCTTTGATTTTTCATCATCTGTGATATCGATTCCTCTTCTTATGACATCTAGAATCACCGATTGAGCACTGGTATCCCCAAATAAAATAGCGCCAATTAGTTTATCCTCTTTAAATACTAGTTTTTTATAAATACCTTCAATGCCATTATGGTACACAATAGATTTTGACTCTTTGTCTTCAAACACATTTCCAACTGAAAAGACATTAATACCAGAGATTTTCAAACTAGTTGAAAGGAGTGAACCACGATATGGTGTGTCTTTCCTTCCTTGGATTGCATTTGCCAAAATTTTCGCTTGGTCATACAAAGGCTTTACTAAGCCATAAACCATCCCATTATGCTCTGAACATTCACCAACTGCATAGATATTTGGTACGTTTGTTTCCATATAGTCATTCACAACGATGGCTCGATTTGTATGAATTCCACAAGCTTTAGCAAGCTCGATATTCGGTCTAACCCCGACAGCCATCACAACTAAATCAGCCGCCACCCTTGTGCCATCCGTAAATGTTACAGCTTCTACCCTTTTTTCGCCTTTAAAGGAAAGGGTTTGTTTTTCCATTAGAAATTTCATCCCATCTATCTCTAACTGGTTTTGAAGCATTTGAGCCGAGATTGGATCTAGTTGTCTATCCATTAAATAACTGGTATTATGAACAACCTGAACATCCATTCCGCGATTGATTAACCCTCTAGCAGCTTCTAATCCAAGCAAACCTCCACCAATCACGATGGCGTTTTGGTAATTCTTAGACGCTGCCAACATATAATGGCAATCTTCTATAGTACGAAAGGATATTACCCCTTCTTTGTCAGAGCCAGGAATAGGAAGAATATAAGGGACTGAACCAGTCGCTAATATTAAGTAATCGAACGGGACTTCTCTCCCTTGATCAGTGATAACAAGTTGTGTTTCCTTCTTAATCTCGATTACTGTCTCACCTGTATAAAGAGTCAGATTGTTTTGCCTATACCATTCCTCCTTATTAATGTAGATCTCTTCTAAGGACAAATCACCTTGCAAGACGGATGATAATTGGATTCTGTTATAATTGACATGTTTTTCACGACCAATGATGGTGATCTCAAACCCCTCTGAATCAATTTTCAGAACCTCCTCTATACAACGCATACCAGCCATCCCGTTTCCAATCATGACTAATTTTTTCTTAGACATTTTAAACCTCCAATTAATAATGGCAGTTTACAAGCTACTAATAATAATGTTTTCTAAAATTCTAAAAATTCAAATGGTTAACTTGTGTTAGATTTTATCACACCAAGAGTTAAAAAACATCCCCTATTTTTCACTTTTTTTCTGTGACCAAATTGGATAACCTTTTATTTTATTTCCTTGTTCGAAATATTGAAAAAAATTTAAGGGGGATGTAACCGCAAACAACGTGATAACAGCAATCGTAGAGCTAAATTGGGTTTTTATAACGATGTCAGAAAATGTGACAGCATTGCTGACAAAAAATTTTTTTTATGTAAGAATAAATTTTGAAAATTCTGAGACTATTTGAGGGGGAAAAATCATGAAAGTATCAGATTTGTTTAAGTATCGAGATGAAAGGATGAAAATTTTACATTTTACTTGGTTGGCCTTTTTTATCTCCTTCTTTACTTGGTATAATATGGCTCCTATGGCAACAACCATGCTTCAAAGCATGGATTGGTTAACACCACAGCATATTGCCGCATTAGGAATTTTAAATGTGGCTTTAACCATTCCTGCACGTATCATTATTGGAACACTTCTTGATCGTTTTGGTCCTAGAATTGTCTACTCTGCATTATTAATTGTGATGAGTATTCCAGCCATTACCTTTGCTTTTGCAGATACATGGACCCAACTAATGATTTCACGATTAATTTTAGGTAGTATTGGCGCAAGCTTTGTTATTGGAATCCGTATGGTATCTGAATGGTTTCCACCAAAAGATGTGGGATTTGCTGAAGGTATTTATGGAGGGTGGGGTAATTTTGGATCTGCTGCTGCAGCCATGATTCTCCCTTATATTGGGCTAACTTTATTCGGTGGTGAAAATGGATGGAGATATGCCCTTGCAATAACAGGGATCATCTGTTTTGCTTATGGTATCTTTTATTACATGGTTGCTCGAGATACTCCAGAAGGGAGGGTATTACTGAAACCAAAAAGAACTGGTGCAATGGAAGTAAGTTCTTGGGGAGATATGGTTCAACTTATTCTTTGGACAATCCCGTTGGGCGGAGCACTTGCTGTGAGCTCGTGGAGACTTGCGAACTTAGGCTTTATCTCGGAAGGCGTATTATATGCAATTTGGACGGCTATTGCACTTGTTTTCTGTTACCAAGTATATCAAATCTTAAAAGTCAATGTACCAATATTAAAAGTGGGTGTCCCAAAGGATGATCGTTATAAATTTAAGAATGTCGCTGCTTTAAATAGCACTTATTTTGCCAATTTCGGTGCTGAATTAGCGATTGTTTCGATGCTTCCAATGTTCTTTCAGCTAACATTCTCATTAACTCCAGCAACTGCGGGGTTGATTGCTGCTTCATTCGCTTTTATTAACTTGATTGCTCGTCCATTAGGTGGTCTACTCTCTGACAGAATGGGGAGTAGAAGAAAAGTGATGCTTGTCTACATGTTAGGAATCTCACTTGGACTTTTAGGAATGGGCTTTATCGATTCAAGCTGGCCTCTTGTTTTAGCAGTTGTCGTAACTGTTTTAACATCCGTATTTGTTCAAGGTGCTGAAGGGGCAACATTTGCTGTAATTCCTATGATTAAAAAGAGAATCACAGGGCAGATTGCAGGAATGGCTGGTGCCTTCGGAAATGTAGGGGCAACCATCTATCTAACTCTTTATACATTTGTCACACCACAGCAGTTTTTCTTTATATTAGCTTCTGGTGCATTAGTTAGCTTTATGGTTTGTTTCTTTTGTTTAGAAGAGCCACAAAATTCATTTAGTGATGAGTATTACATGTCAGCAACTGATATGGACGAATCAACTGTAACCACAGATACAAATGCAGTTATCATGAGTAAAAAAGCTCAATAAAACACTCAGAGGGATCCTTTTTTATAAGGATCCCTTTCGTTATATTTAAGAAAAGAAATGTATACTTCGCATTATAATTATGAAAAATAATAAAAAGATAATACTGAGGTGATTGAAGTGCATCCTGTAAAGTTGGCAAAGATGAAGTCAAAGGATAAGTGTCCTGAGTGCCGTGGAAGAGGGTATCATGCATTTTCTGGAATTGGATTTTTCTATTCAGATCCATCCAACTGTGTAGGCTGTAATGGAAGCGGACTCTTTTCTATTTGGCAAAAGCGAAATCCTAATATTTAAGTTAAGGCTTACGTAACAACCTCTTTCTCTTATTATCTTCTTCATTTAAAAATTCAATAAAGGTGTTTGTCGCAATAAAGGGTTGTTCATTTACCCAGCCTATATATTCTTTTTTTCTGCTATCAGTCAAATATAAACTATTATTTATTCGTTCAATAATGTGCTGATTTCCTACTCTTTGAATTTCTTTATGAAACATTTTTGATTCTTTATAAAGCGCTAATCCAAATGCTCCACATAAAGAAAACAGCAGAATAATGATGAATGAATGGACATCTAAAATAGTATGAAAAAGAATGAAATAAAGGTTAGTTATGGATATCATTAATAAAAACATTGAAAAGAACATACACACAGAGCTTTTTTTCATTAATGGAGCAACTCTTTCTTTAATTTGTTCAAGTTCTTTTTCCACAAACTTAGGAACATCAGTGGACATAAACGTGTTCACGTCAATCTCCTCCTTCTAAGTTTTTCTCTTTTTATAAAGGTATTGTCAACATAAAGTAATTATTAATAAGACTTTTGAAAAAAAGTGATCCATACAAAAAGTACAGATCACTTTCCCCAAAAAGGTTTTATAACTTAACCTCTGGTTTTCGTTCCTTTGCCTTATCAGATTCGCCTGCATTTTTATTCGCTTGATCTCGGTTACTTGCCATTTGTTCTACTGTTTTCACCTCAAGCCGAGCTGCACCTTTATATTCCTTTGTAGGAATTAGATTATCTGATGAAAGGCGTACCTTTGCTTCGAGTATTGCCTCTTTATATTGAGGAAGCCACTGCTCTTGTGCTACAAGCATTTCATCCACTAGTTGCCATATTTCTTTAGGATTACATACTGCACCTACTAATGGGTCCATCATCATCGCTTGGCGTAATAATTGATCATCACCATGAACAGCTGCTTCGACTGCTAAACGTTGAACTGAAATACTCACATTGCACACAGCCGCACACCCTAATGGAAGGTCCCCAACTACTGGCATGCTAATTCCATTACGATCAACATAACCAGGAGCTTCAATAATTGCGTCGTCAGGAAGATTGGTAATTACGCCCTTATTCACGACATTAAAATGTCCTCTGTATACTTTTCCTGTCTCCAATGCTTCGATGATATATGAACCGTGTTCTTCGCCACGTTCTTCTTGGGCATATTTAAAAGCAGGGTCCTTCATCCAGTTTGGAAAATCAGTCTCAAACCAGTTACGCCCTTCTGTACATACCCTTAAATAACCTCCCGTTTCCCCATTAATCCAAGTTCCTAAATCAATCCACTCTCGTATTTCCTCAGGACGTTTACGATACCAAGGCACATATTCACTTAAATGACCATTTGATTCTGTACTGTAATAACCAAAACGCTCAAGCATATCAATACGAACTTTCTCTGTTTGGCTAAATTCTGGGTGATTTCTAAAACCATCAAGTAATTTTCCTGTCATATCTTTCCCATTATGCTTAACTTGAATATACCATGTTTGATGGTTTATACCTGCACAGATAATATCCACATCCTTTTTTGGCACACCAAGAACCTGAGCAATTTGCCAGTGTCCACCTTGCACACCGTGACAAAGACCTATTGTGTTAACTTTCCCATATTTATTGCAAGCCCAAGTAAGCATGGCCATAGGGTTTGCGTAATTTAATAATAAACAATCCTTAGCGGCAACTTCATGAATGTCTTTACAAATTTCAAGCATTTCTGCAATCCCTCGTTGACCATACATAATGCCGCCTGCACATAAAGTATCACCAACACATTGATCAATTCCGTATTTCAATGGAATATCAACATCTGTCTTAAACGCTTCTAAGCCACCAATTCGCACGACACAGAAAATATATTTAGCGCCTTTCAACGCTTCTCTACGATCAATTGTTGAAGCGATCTTAATATTTAAACCGTTTTCATTAATATCTCTTTGACATAGTTCCGTTACCATTTCGAGGTTTTTTGCATTAATATCTGTAAATGCTACTTCAATATTATTAAACGCTGGTACAGAAAGAAGATCTCTTAGCAATCCACGTGTAAAACCAATGCTTCCCGCTCCAATAAAAGTAATTTTAAATGACAATATAATCCCTCCAATATTTTGATTTCCTTTCAAGCTAAACCTTGTACAATAGTGCTTACAATCAAATCTATATAATTCAAATTTATATGATTTAAAAGCTTTTTTCTATGATAATCTTTTGCCTCCTTATGTAATATATTGCTTTAGTGAAAACCAATAGAATAGATATATATGACCTTTGTAATATAATTCCAACCACCCCTAAATCCCGAACAAAAAGATGAGATTGTAAAATTTTATTCGTTTTTTCTGTTTTAGGGGGTTTCATTTTTATAATTTTTCATATATAATCACTTTCGTACACAAACAATCTCATAAATAACTCGTATAATCTTGGGAATAAGGCCCATAAGTTTCTACCAAGTTACCGTTAATAACTTGACTACGAGTGATCCGTTGATTTGCTTTTAAAACAACTCTAGGAGATTTGGTGTTGTTTCTAAAAGCGTTCGGTCTTCTATACTTATTTAATAGACCCGAACATCAAGGTATCACTTTTAGTCAAAGTGGCCTTGATGTTCGGATTTTTGTGTTTTAGGGATTCATCTCCAAGCGTTCTTAAAGAAAATATAGGAGGGAAACATATTTGGAACAGTTAATGAAAGCAATTAATGAAAGAGGTTCTGTGCTCAGTGATGGGGTATTAAAAGTTGATAGCTTTTTAAACCATCAAATTGATACGAACTTAATGATAAATATTGGCAAGGAATTCGCTAAATTATTTAAAGATGAGCAAATTACTAGAGTGGTTACGATTGAATCATCGGGAATTGCACCAAGTTTAATGGCAGCTAACGAATTAAATGTACCTCTTGTTTTTGCTCGTAAAAGGAAGTCTGTAACAATGAACAAAGACGTCTTTACTAGCAGTGTATATTCTTTTACAAAGCAAGAAACCTACGAAATTACCGTTTCAAAGAATTACTTATCAAAGGAAGATCGTGTATTAATCATTGATGACTTTTTAGCAAATGGTCAAGCAGCCCTTGGTTTAGCAAGTATGGTAGAGCAAGCTGGTGCTACCGTTGCAGGTATTGGGATTGTGATTGAAAAATCCTTCCAAGATGGTCGAACTAAATTAGATAATGCAGGTTACAAAGTCGAATCACTTGCACGAGTTAAGTCTTTACAAAATGGAAAAGTAACATTTCTTGAAGAGCCTGTTTTATCAAAATAAGAAAATATAATGATGGGAGATCACAACATGAATAAAACAATAAACTATCCTTGGTACAAAAAAGAAGACACTGATGCATTTTTTGCACTTTTCCAAAACAATTTAGCGAATTTTGTTCTGATTGCTGTGACGATGCTTGGAATGGGATTTCCAACTAGTATTGTCTTTGGCAAAGTTATACCAGGTGCTGCTGTTGCAGTTATTGTTGGAAATTTATATTATGCCTTCATGGCAAATCGTCTCGCTCAAAAAGAAGGTCGTACTGATGTAACTGCTCTTTCTTATGGAATTAGTACTCCTGTTATGTTTGTATTTTTATTCGGTGTTCTTGCACCTGCATTAGCTTTAACAAATGATCATGAACTTGCTTGGAAAATTGCAGTTGGTGCTGCATTTTTAAGTGGATTAATTGAAACGTTAGTCAGCTTTACTGGAAACTGGGTTCGCAACCATCTTCCACGTGCAGCTATGCTTGGAGCACTAGCTGGTGTAGCAATTACATTTATTGCTGGTGAAATGCTTTTTAATACTTTTTCAATTCCAGTTGTTGGTCTTGTCTCTCTTATTATTATTATTGTTGGTGTTATTGGGAAAATGGCGATGCCATTTAAAATCCCTACTTCTCTATTCGCGGTTTTAATTGGAACTATTTTAGCATTCGTATTAGGGTATCAATCACCTGAAAAAATTTCCGAAGGTCTTGCAAATGTGGGATTTTATCCAATTCTTCCAAGTTTAGCCCCTTTTGAAGGTATGACTTATTTGTTCGGTTCATTAATTGGTTTACTAGCTGTTATCTTGCCTATTACAATTTATAATGCAATTGAAACGATGAATAATGTAGATGCGATGGCTGCTGCTGGTGATTCATACGATGTACGTGAAAGCCAAGCTGTTGATGGTGTTGGAACCATGCTTGGAGCTGTGTTTGGTGGTTTATTCCCAACAACAGTCTATATTGCTACTGTTGGTTCAAAAATGATGGGTGCTGGTCGTGGCTATAGCATCTTAAATGCAATCGTATTTGGCCTTGCTGCTGTAACAGGAGTGATTGCTGCACTTGCTGCCATTATCCCTCTTGCTGCTGTTGCACCTATTCTAGTATTTGTTGGAATGTCAATGGTGGTTACTGCATTCCAATCAAATGAAACAAAATACTTCCCTGCTATTGGGATTGCAATGCTTCCTTATTTTGCTAACTATGTCATGACACGATTTAATAATGCTGCTGGGGAAGTTGTAGAAAGAATTTCAGGTGGAATTGTTCCACTCGGACAAGGTGCTATGTTCACTGCCATTATCTTAGGTGCAATTACGGTTTGTATTATTGATAAACAATTTGTTAAAGCAAGTATTTTCTCATTAGTTGGTGCTTTCCTCTCATTCGTCGGATTCATGCATGCACCTAAGTTAGCGTTTAATGCTGCGCAAGATTTCACAATTGCTTATGTATTAGTAGCCGTGTTCTTAGGATATTGTGCTTACCAACAAGCAAATAGTACGAAAAAAGCTGATTCAATTACAAGTAATATCGAAAAGGTTGCTTCTTAATAACATCTTCTATAAAAAGAACTTGGCGTTTTGCCAAGTTCTTTTATATTGTTGTAAATGCTCCACTTATATCGTATTGACTAAGGTCAAGTTCTGTTTGTTGTCCAAGTGCGAGTTTGGCTAGTTCAGAACCCAAATATGGTCCAGCTGTTAAGCCTGAAGCTCCTAATCCATTAGCGACTAGTAAATTATCGTAGTTTTGTACTGAGCCTATAACTGGAAGAAATCCTGGTGTATAAGGGCGAAAACCTACTCTTGTCTCTATCATAGTTCCATTTGCAAGTCCAGGTGCGACTGATATTGCTTTTGAAAAAATTTCGTGCAATCCCCCTGCAGTCACTCGATAATCAAATCCTGTATCATTTTCATGTGTTGCTCCAATGATAACTCTTCCTCCACCAAACGAGAGAATATATTGGTCATTAGGAGGCATGATCACTGGCCAATGATCCGTCTCAATGCCAGGCAAGTGAAGATGGACAATTTGTGCTTTTTGGAACGTCACTAAAAAATGAAGACCCAGTGGCTCCAAAATTTCATTTGCCCATGCACCAGCAGTTACAATTACCTTTTCTGCAATTAGTGACTGACCATCCACTTTTACACCTGTCACCATGTTATCTTCAAACTCAAGTTCTGCACTTCCTTTTATAAAGATCGCTCCAGACTTTTTAGCCCCATTTACTAATGCTTGACGCAGGGCCCTTCCATTCACCCGAGAAGCCCCGCTAATAAAAACAGATGAGTATTGTTCAGATAAAGGTGGAAACAATGCTTTTGTTTCACTTGAAGATAATCTGATAATTTCTCCTATTTCAGGTGCATCTTCACGCCGTTTGCTTGCTCGTTCCATCATCTTCTCGAGTTTATCATAATCAGTATGAAGACTAATTGCTCCTACTTTTTTGTATCCTGTGTCTGTTTCTCCAATTTCCTCTAATTGTCTAATTAAAGTATCGTAATATTTTGCCCCGGCTTTCACTAGCTTGTACCAAGCTTGGTTCCTGCGTTGTGATATCCAGGGACAAACAATCCCAGCTGCAGCATCTGTTGCTTGTCCAGTATCTTCTCGGTCAATCACTATCACCTTAGCGCCCATTTTGGTCAGGTGATAGGCCGTGGATGCACCGAGAATCCCTGCTCCTACCACAATATATGTTTCCATAAAATACACCTTTTCAAATTTATTAGTCCCTTTATTTTACAAAACATTCTATTGTGATTTCAATTTTCCAGGGAATTAAATCAATTTTAATTATTTTTATAATGATGAATTTCTTTATACATACTCTGGTCTTCTAATATTCTAAATCCTTTCAAACCAGGTCTTGAATTTACTTCAATAATCCATATACGCCCTTGTGAATCAATACCGATATCCAATCCCCATATACGATGTTCAGGGAAAATCTCACCAAGTTTAGTAGCAACTATTAAGGCAGCCCTATTAATCTCCGACTCTAACTTTGTTGTATTTTGATCCTTTAATTCTTTGGAATTTAAGATTGCTTTATCAACAGGGAGTACTTTTCCTCTTTTTGCTAAATTTGTGGTAATAAATCCCTCTTGAGCAACCTTTGCATAGCGACCGGTAACTTTCCATTCCCCTTGGTCTTGCTTGCGTTGAACGATGACCCTTAAATCAAAAGGACGTTTTCCTATTGTAGAAAGATGAATATATCTTTGGACAAGATAGTTGTTAGAATTTATTTTCTTGTCTAATGATAACCAGAGTTGGTCTCTGCTTAAAAAGTTTTGAATGATATTTTTATGATGCATATGATATTGTCGATTTTCATTCTTGGAAACTTTAATAACTCCATTTCCCTGACTACCTGAAACTGGCTTCAACATGACATGATTATATTTATCTAAAAGTCCCCATATGTCATCACCTTTTGTTACCTTCCTAGTTTCAGGAAGCAATGTTGACAAATACTCATCTGAACCTAAAATGGTATAAACATTCTGTTTATGCCCCATTACTCTTTCAGATTTTGTATTAGCTTCAATCATCCACAACTTCCCATTAGGATCAATTGCTATGGTAAATTCCCATCTATTAATTTGAGTGATCTCTTTAAGTTTCTGAGCAATCTGGCTGCAGGCTTTCTCTATGTTTACCCACAATCGATTGTTTCTAATATTAGCATCTAAATGCTCCAACGCCTTGTTTATCGTCCATATTTCTCCTTCTGCAAACAAATTACTTGCCATTTCATCAGGGTTTGTTACTTTTATATATTTTTCAGTCACTTGCATGTCTTGCTTAGTTTGATTTTCACGTACAATTACTTTTACATAAAAGGACCGATTATCTAACTTTAGAAAATCGATATATTTTTGTACAACATAACTCTTCGTCTCGATAATGTCCTGTAAATAATCCGATAATTGTTTTTTGTTTTGAAAATTTAGACTCTTATCACGATATTGGATTATATATTTATCAGACATACCTGGTGCTACTTTCATAAGCTCAAAATCTGGATAATTTGACGTAGACCTTAAAATAACATGATTGTATTGCTTTAAATATATCCATATATCATTTTCATTTCTGATTTTTCTAGTTCTTGGAAAATAAACGGTATTAAAGTAATTTTTCCGTAGCAGTTTATTGCTAAAAAATACACGTACCATAATGTACCCCTTTGCGATTGATGTATTATACTATATGAACTAAATGTAAGTTCGCATGGTCTAATGGACTATATTTCCTAAAATCGTATAAAGGGACAGATTTTTTTAAATCACAAAAAAGAGACTTACCCTCTTTTTCAAGAGGATAAGTCTCAGATCATAATAATGTTTCAGTTGTATTTTAGAGCATTTTATTTATAAAACACCTTATCAATATTATACTTTGATTGCTTTTCATTAATAAGATACGTTTCATATATTTCTCTTTCCATAGGATCTTCGACTAAGCATATGTCAATTCGGTCTACTTCATTTCGGTGATTTTTAATAGGAGATACATTGTCTTCAAAATGCTTTTTAATCCTTTGCCTTAATTTCCTCGCTTTACCGACGAAGAGTAATTCTTCGTGAAGATTATAAAATAGAAAAATTCCGCCTTTATCTCTTGGTATCTGGTGAAAATCAATGAACCCATAAATATCCTTAATCACTGGTTCATTTTCTTTTTGGACTTGATTTCGTTTTAAAATCGTTATATCTGGTTTCGGTATCGTTATTTTTATCAATTTTTTCACCGTCCTTTCATTTAGAAATAAATGGTATCATATGAATGATAGAAAAGCCAGTTTACTCAAAGAAGTGGGGGAAGAATTTGAAAAACAAAGTTGTAATTGTCACTGGTGGCAGTAATGGCATGGGAAAAGCAATGGCAAAACGATTTGCAAAAGATGGTGCTTTTGTAACAATATGTGGACGTGACCCAGAAAAATTAGAACGTGCAAAGAAAGAAATAGAGACCTTCAATGGTCAAGTCCTTCCTGTAGTGATGGATGTTCGTGACCTAGAAAAAGTTCAATATATGGTCGATCAAACAAAGAAAACATTCGGAACTATTGATTACCTTGTAAACAATGCTGCAGGAAATTTTCTCGTTCGAGCAGAGGAGCTTTCTCCAAATGGCTGGAACGCTGTGATCGATATTGTCTTAAATGGCACTTGGTATTGTTCACAAGCAGTTGCAAAGGAATTAATTAAAGATAAAAAAACAGGTAGTATTACGAATATTGTTGCTACATATTCCTGGACAGCAGGTCCTGGGGTTGTCCATTCTGCTTCTGCTAAAGCAGGAGTACTTGCGATGACAAGATCTCTGGCAGTCGAATGGGGAAGTCAATATGGAATAAGAGTAAACGCTATTGCCCCTGGTCCTATTGAAGATACAGGTGGAGTTAAGAAGCTTATACAAAACGAGGAAGCTTATCAGAAGATTGTGACCAACATTCCAGCCAAACGGTTTGGAAAGGTTGATGAAGTGGCAGGATTAGCCGCATTTTTATTTTCAAAGGAAGCTGAGTATATCAATGGTGAATGCATTACAATGGATGGTGGACAATGGCTAAATGGAGCAGCTTTTAATTTCTAAAAAACAAAGCCTAGGTCTCCGAAGAATGACTTAGGCTCTAATTATTGTTATTCTATTTCCTTATAAACAAAGTAGTCAAAGTCAGCATATTTCTTTTGTCCACTTAAATCCTGAACACACATACCAATAAATGCACCAGTAAATCCTTGATCTAAATAAAAACCATCAATGACAATCTCAGCATGTTCATCTGAAATGGTACTTGCATCTAGTATTGGTCCAATCTTTATCCACTCTTTCCCATCCTGAGAATAATAGAATTGTAGATTAGAATAATTCAACTCTGCTTTCAAAAAGCACTGTTCCCAGCCCTCAATCGATATTCTTCCATCCAGAGGCTCATCATAAAGACCACGTGTATTGGACATAATTCCGATTGATTTCCCAACTTCTTCATCATGACTGATATGTAAGTAATAATAATTTTTCGTATTATAGTAATAGACAAGACCAGCCATTTGTTGGAAATTTTCCGGTTCAAATTCTACCACGGTTTCTGCACTTGCTCGGAAGGCTTGTTGTCTTCTTGCTATTAAACTCTGCTTGTGCATTGAGTTTAGTGATTCTCTACCTATAAGACGTAAATAACCAGGTCTTGTCTTTAATGACGCCCATTCTTCGCTAATGGGTACACGGAGAGAATTAAAGTTAATATCTAATTTTTCACTATCAAAGTCATGTTTCTGGTCTTCAGGCACAAACCTATATTCTGGTAAGTCAGGAGCTTCTACAGTTACCCCGGCATCGCCACCGACAATTCTTAGCCAGCCATCTTCTGTCCATTCACATTTTTGAATGGCAGTCTCTCTTCCAAGATTACAATTCCCTGAAGGTTGAAGAGGACGACCACATAAATGCGCTAAATACCAATCCCCAGTTTGTGTTTGAACAAGGCTACCATGACCTGCTTTTTGCAATGTAAGCTCAGGTTTCTCGAAAGAAGTAAGAATTGGATTTGTCGGATCCACTTCATAAGGTCCCGAGATAGATGTTGATCTCGCTAAGGTTACAGCATGCTTTAACCGGGTACCACCCTCAGCAGTCATTAAATAATAGTACCCATCCTTCTTGTAAACATGCGGTCCTTCTGTTAATCGAATTTCAGTCCCTTTAAATATATTTTTTATCGGACCAACTAATCGTTGTTCTTCAACTGAATACTCTTGAAGCAGAATTCCACCAAATCTATTCTTTCCTTTACGATGATCCCATACCATATTTAAGAGCCACTTTCTTCCATCGTCGTCATGGAAAAGCGAAGGATCAAACCCGCTACTATTTAAATAGATTGGCTCTGACCAAGGACCCATAATATCGCTAGCAGTAGTTAAATAATTATGAGTATCTTTAAAGCCTCCAGTATGACTTTTAACATCGGTATAAATTAAATAAAACGTACCGTTATTATAGCTTAAACAAGGTGCCCATACCCCACCTGAATCAGAATTTCCCTTCATGTCCAACTGACTTTTCCTAGATAAGGGGTGTGTAATCAGTTTCCAATTCACAAGATCTTTTGAATGGTGGATTTGTACTCCCGGAAACCATTCAAAGGTTGAAGTGGCAATATAGTAATCATCCTCAACACGAACAATCGACGGATCTGGATTGAAGCCTCTCAATACTGGATTTGTGATTTGCGGCATTTGTTTTCCTCCTTCGTTTGTTTGATTTGGCCTAAATCGATAATCTTCTTAAAAAGCAATTGATATTTTAAAATGGATTACACACCTGAGTAAGCCATAAAGCCACCGTCTACAGGAACAACAATTCCAGTAACAAAGCCGCTTGCATCTTCATCTACCAACCATAGAAGTGTTCCTAATAAATCATCAGCATGCCCTAATCTTCTCATCGGTGTGTGAGCAATGATTTTTTCAGATCTTTCTGTATAAGAACCATCTGGATTTGTTAGTAAAGCACGATTTTGTTCAGTTAAAAAGAAACCGGGCGCAATCGCATTTACTCGAATTCCCACTTCTGCCATATGGACTGAAAGCCATTGTGTAAAGTTATTAATCGCGGCTTTTGCAGCACTATAGGCCGGTACTTTTGTCATTGGACTTGGCGCGCTCATGGAAGAAATATTAATCACTGTACCACGATTCCCAACCATTCTCCTTGTAAAAATTTGTGTAGGAATTAATGTACCAATAAAATTCAGGTTAAATACAGAGCCAAAACCATCTGTTGTTAAATCATAAAAACTGGTAATCTCACTATTATCTAAATCTGCTAAAGATAGGGTTTCTTTTGTTGTACTACCTTTTGGATGGTTTCCTCCCGCACCATTGATTAGAACATCACATCTTCCATATGTTTCAAACACTAGTTTTTCTGCGTCCTTCACACTATCAACATTAATAACGTCACATTGAACTGGCAAAGCCACCCCACCAAACTCTTTAATACGATTGGCAACCACAACCGCTTTATCATAGGTTCTGTTAAGGATGGCTACCTTCATTCCCTGTCTTGCAAGTTCCTCAGCCATACGACCACATAAAACACCACCACCACCAGTGATGACCGCTACTTTATCTTTCAAATTCGGATTAATTGTTAACATTTCTGTTGCCCCCCACATATTTAATGGCACAAAACTACTTAACGAAATCTTCTACCTTGACTTCGTCCTGTTTTTTTGCACGTTCTAACGAATCCCAAATTCCCCATAAGTACATGATTCCAAGACCACGATCATAGAGTCCATAACCTGGACGGCATTGTTCATCCCATATATGTCGACCATGATCAGGACGTACATACCCTTCAAAACCTGCATCATGGTAAGCTTTAACAATCCCGTAAATATCAACTGAACCATCCTCTGTCCGGTGAGAGGTTTCGATAAAATCACCATTTTCATAACGTCTAAGATTACGAATATGTGCAAACGGAATACGATTCGCAAATTCAGTCACCATCTCAAGAATATTGTTATCAGGATTTGCCCCAAGGGAACCACTGCAAAGCGTGATACCGTTATTTGGATGGTCAACAAGCTTTAAAAAACGACGAAGATTTTCTTTACAAGTCATAATCCTTGGTAGTCCAAATATTGGCCAAGGTGGATCATCAGGATGAATTGCCATTTTAATATTATTTTTCGCTGCAACAGGAATAATTTCCTCTAAAAAGTACTTTAAGTTATCCCATAAGTCTTCTGTTGTTAGTTTCTCATATGCTGCAAATAAGTTCGTAAGTTCCTTCAGCCTTTCCGGTTCCCAGCCAGGCATTGTAAAATCTGGGGTAGAGGCAATTTTGTTCACAAGCTCAAGAGGGTCCATTTGATCTACCTTCTCTTTCTCATAGAAGAGAGCTGTTGAACCGTCTTCTAATTCCTTAAATAAATCTGTTCTTGTCCAATCAAACACAGGCATAAAATTATAACAAATAACCTTGACACCTACTTGACCTAACTTTTCAATTGTCTTTTTATAGTTTTCAATATATTTTTCTCGTGTTAGACGACCTAGTTTAATATCTTCATGGATATTGACACTTTCAACAACATCAATATTTAATCCATAGTCATCTGCTTCTTTTTTGACTTCCAGTATTCTATCCATCGGCCATTCTTCACCTGCAGGAATATCATGAAGTGACCAAACAATTCCTTCAACCCCAGGAATTTGTTTAATATGCTTCAGAGATACCGTGTCATTCCCATTTCCGAACCATCGAAAGACCATTCTCACAACAAAAACCCTCCCATCACTGCTATTTTTGCGGGCGGAGTTCCCTCCACCTGTTACACTATTTATAGTTTATTAATATATCTTTCGGTTCTTATTATCCGCAATTCCAGATTTTCTAAAGAAGTAGGTGTTTACTTGATCACGCCATTCTTCTGCATTCTTCAATTGTCTTTCTAAACGATCTCGGACATTTTTATATCTAGTTTCATCCATTTTTCCTTCAAGCTTCTTCCATTTCTTTATTAATCCCATTACTTGTTCAACCCCAGTAAAATGAGAATTGTAGAAATGTTGGATGACAGTTTCTCCGGATTTCAGTTTATGAGTGTACGGAACATGGTGGAAAAATAGAAGTAATTCATCCGGGCATGTTTCAAGAGATTCGTACATTTCCTTGTTTGGTGAGAAATACTGATCAGTATATCCTGTCCCTGTATTCATGGTACGGTCTACACCGATACCATCACGATCAGCAAAGTGATATGTTCCCCAAACGGAATACTCATATCCATCCACATTTACTCCATAATGATGACCAGGATTCACCATCCAGCCAATCCCTAAAGGAGTCGTGTAGTTTTCATAAATTCCCCAAGATCCCATTAGCATTGAATGAATATTTTCGTTAACTTCTGGATCGTTACCAAATGTAGACTCAATCCATTCTTGTGCTATTTCTTCTGCTGAAAGGTTTGGATTCCAAATTAGTCGGCCATAGCCATAAAAATTCGCTTGTGCCAATACATTCCCTGTCCAGTTCACATCATTTCCTATATTGGATACCGCGGCTACTCCACTATAAGAATAATGATAAACCGATCCGTCCACGATCTTCTTTACAGTTGTGCCTTCCCCTTTTGCATATGTATCAAAATCAAAAACCTCTTTCCATAAAGGAACTAAATAACAGAGATCCTTTTGTTGACCTGTATACTCTTGGGTAATTTGAAATTCTAATACTTGATTCGTATGCTCCATTGCTCCAAAAAGTGGAGATACAGCTTCTCTAACCTGGAAATCCATTGGTCCATTTTTCACCTGAAGAATAACATTATCAAGAAATTTACCATCTAAAGGTTTAAAGTTATCATAAGCTGCCTTAGCGCGATCAGTTGAACGATCTCTCCAATCTTGAAGGCAATTATATACGAAGCATCTCCAAATCACGATTCCTCCATAAGGCCTTAATGCTTCCGCAAGAACATTCGCTCCATCTGCATGGTCTCTCCCATATGTAAAAGGACCAGGACGATGTTCAGAATCTGCTTTAACAAGAAATCCTCCGAAGTCTGGGATATAACTGTATATATCCTCTGCTACGTCTTTCCAAAATTGTTGAACTTGCGGATCTAACGGATCAGCTGTTTGTAACTTTCCAATCTGAATCGGACTAGCGTAATTAATACTTAGAAACGTAGTAATTCCATACGCTCTGAAAATATCAGCAACTTTTTTCACATCTGGCAAAAATTCTTTCGTAATGAGTTTAGTTGGTACCTCAAATACGTTTACATTATTAATAGAAATACCATTTATTCCTACGCTTGATAGTAAACGTGCATAGTCTTTAATTCTACTTATATTTGTTGTAAACTTATTATCTTCAAAGAAAATAGAGTTTCCAGCATATCCTCTTTCAATACTTCCATCCATATTATCCCATTGGTTCATCATTCGAAGTTGATTTTTAGGATTTTCTATTATCTCTAGATTTTCTAATATTTTATTCCCTTGAATAAAGCGCAATAAGTGAAATGCTCCATAAAGTACACCTTTATCTGTTTTTCCTACTAGAAAGATTTGGGTAGAATTTGATTTAATGATATACCCCTCTTCATTAAGACCTTCTATTTCAGCAAAATGAACAAGGGAGTTAACTGGAATACTGTCAGCTGTCGCTAAAACAAGCGAAGGATCACTTGAAAATTCATTTAATACATTAGGATTCACTCCTAACATGGCTATAATTGCCGTCTTTAGCTCTTCTTTAGCTGATTCAATAATAGTAGTTTTTTCCAAAGCTACGATATTACTAAAAAAAGGTGTAAGTTTTTCAACTAACGCTTGATCCTTAACCCTATTGTATTGTAACCAGCACGAATAACTTTCCTTTGAATGGTTGATAACTGTTGACATGACTTGCTCCTTTCAAAAATCCACTATTAAACGCTTACATTTTTGGCTAAAATATCGTTCTCTTACACTGCATAACTGGCTTCCAACCTTAATAGATTAAAAGCCCGCATAAAAATTACAACCCATCATTTAAAATAGGTAGGATATCTTTCTTTTATTTCCTTCGTTTCAATGGTAACTAAATTCAAGTGCTTTGCCATTACTTCCTCTGCAACATCAGGATTTTTCTCCAAAATAGCTTTATAGATCTCTTGATGTTGGGAGACAACGACATTCCAATCGGTATTTGATGCAAGACGAAGGACTCTTAGTCGATCGAAGTGACTGTTCATTTGGCGTATAAACGTCCAAGTACGCAGTTTATTATAACCCTCAAATAAGATTCGATGAAATTCCTCATCTAGCTCAAACAATCGCTGGTATGTCCCCTTTTCTAAACATATTGTCTGCATAGCTAGATTAGTTTCTAGCTGAAAAACAACATTCTCATCTAGACCATTACATAACTCTCTTACTACCGCTCTTTCAATTTTTTCCCTTACAAATCTTGCTTCCTCAACTAGGTTTAAATCAATCTTAGAAACAATCGTTCCACTTTGGGGATAGATGCCTAGTAAATCTTCCTGCGCTAATTGTAGAAATGCTTCTCGGACCGGTGTACGGCTAACCAATAAGTTCGAGGCAACCTCTTTTTCTGATATTTTAAGACCAGGTTCTAGCTCCCAATTTACAATCTTGTCTCGTATTGTTTTATATACATAGTCTCTGGTTGACCCATTAATTCTTGTTGTATCTTTACTTATCTCATCCACCTCCCTTTCAATACCCTTGTCAAACTAGTATGGTAGTATGTTTATTATAGGTCATCTTCTTTTAAATTCCAACCAATTATTTTTGAGTTGTTGTTACAAATTTCCTATAAAATTATTTTAACTGCTTTAATAAAATCTTTTCCCAGACTCTCCAGGGTACAATATTTTTTATAAAAACAGACAACCTTACACCTTTTCCAATCATGTAACGTAGTCCCGTTTTCTTCTTCAGGGCAAGGGTTACAACTAATGATGCAATTTCATCAGGATTGCCAAATTGAGTTGCTCCTCTTTCAATATGTTGTTCTAGTTTTTTCATCATATCAAAGTAAGGTGAATCTTCTTTTAAAGACTTCTCGGATATATGTTTTCCACTTGTCCAAATGTTTGTTTTGTATGATCCGGGTTCAACAATGACCACATCAATACCAAATGGCTTAAGTTCAAGTCTTAGTGATTCGCTCCACCCTTCAAGTGCATACTTAGATGCGATGTAAGGTGATAAACCTGGGAAACCAATTCTACCACTGATACTACTCATATTAATGATTTTTCCACTTCTCTGCTTACGCATAATTGGAAGTACGGCTTGAGTCACAGATATAGCGCCAAAAACATTGGTTTCAAATTGCATTCGATATTCCTCAATAGGAATTTCTTCTATGAAACCTGCTCCCGCATATCCAGCATTATTTACAAGAAGATCAATGTGTTCAGTATTTTCTAACATAGTTTTAAATTTGGAAATTGATTGATTCGATGTAACATCCAACTCATGTAAAAATATATTTTCCTTAACTCCCAAAACATGTGCTTGTTTTAATAACTCTTCTCCTTTTTCAAGGGTGCGCATTGTGGCGATTACATTAAAATCTGATTTTGCCAACTCTAGCGAAATTAGCAATCCAAAGCCACTTGAGGCACCCGTCACAATTGCAATTTTTTTCATCTAAAAACACCTCCTATAGAAAAACCCACGCTTTACCTTAGCATGGGCCGATTATTTGTTATAGTACTTTTATTTTTTCATCCCTAGCTCTTTTTTCCTCATCAGAAGCTAAATCATACTTTTTAAGGAGATGAAACAACTCGTTTAATTTAAGTTGATCTGGGTTAGATTCAAGAATCTGAATGGATTTTTCATAAGTACCTTGAGAAAGAAAATCCTTTTGAGACTCTAGCTTTTTCATTACATCATCATATGAATGGTCAATATTACATTTACTCATTGTATACCTCCTATTTAATTTAGAGTGATTCTTTCTGGATGTGAATATACATTAAACGATGATCCTCGAATAAATCCAACTGCAGTAATATTTAAGTCTTCGGCTAATTTAATCGCTAGATCAGTAGGAGCTGATTTTGATAAAACGATTCCAACTCCTATTTTTGCAGCTTTCGTTAATATTTCTGAAGAGATTCGACCACTAAATACAAGAATTTTATCTCGAACTGGTATATGATGAATCAAGCAATATCCATAAAGCTTATCAAGTGCGTTATGTCGGCCAATATCTGATCGGCTAATAAATAATTGCTCTGGTGTCGCTAATCCCGCGTTATGAACTCCGCCAGTATTTTTAAAAACAACACTTTCGTCCTGCATTTGATTCATCAGCTCAATACATTGTTCTGCGGTAACTGTCATTTTTATCATCGAAGTTTTGGCTGTTTGCACATCATTTTGAAAGTAGAATTGCCTACTCTTTCCACAACATGAGCCAATAAATCGTTTTGAAAAATATTGTTGATTTTTCACTGTTGTTGTGTGAAGGTCAACATAGGCAAAGCCAAGATTCGTATCGATGTTTAATTGTTTAATCTCACTTTTTACTCGGATTACTCCCTCAGATGCAAGAAATCCAATTACCATCTCTTCAAAATGGGTAGGGCTGCATACCATTGTCGCAAATTCTTCGTTATTAACATAAATGGTTAATGGAAACTCTGTAACAATCTCATCCTCAGTTTCTAGTAATCCACCACTACTATATTTAACGATTGGCTGCTTCTTACTAAGTTGCTCTATCATCCATTTCACCTCCATTATAAAAGGTTCGCGTTTATTCTATCTCAAATCTAAACATATCTTTTCCTTAGTGACAAGTTAAAATATTTATCATCAAGAATCTTTTTCAATAGAAACCTATTGAAATTATGAAAAAAACAAGGTAAGATTTATTTACGTTCATAAATTTGTAACATTTAAAGATATGAGATAGCGATCCTGTCGTCAATTTTATATGTTACAGATTCTGAAAGCGATTACTGTTGGATAAAAGTAGAGAACCTGCTTGATACTAATCGTCGCGCTTTTCTTTTGGTATAGTGTATTTTACTATTTCAAAGGAAAATTGCGACGATTTTTTATTTTTGTAAAAAGGAGTGAATTTGATAATGAAAACAAAAAATCGGTGGTTAATCGCACTTGCAGCCGTAGGCATCCACATCTCAATTGGTTCTGTATATGCTTGGAGTGTTTTTACGAACCCACTTATTGAGCAATATGGATGGGAGTTGAAGTCTGTATCCTTCACATTTAGTATTGCTATTCTGTTTTTAGGACTATCAGCTGCATTTATGGGTCATTTCGTTGAGAAGCATGGTCCAAGAAAATCTGGGATAGTTTCAGCTAGTTTCTTTGGATTAGGTTTAGTCGGCGCAGGATTTGCTACAAGTATAGGCTCCCTCCCGCTACTTTATCTTACATATGGAGTCCTTGGAGGAATTGGACTTGGCGTTGGGTATATTACACCTGTTTCAACGTTAATTAAATGGTTCCCTGACCGACGTGGTCTAGCAACAGGACTTGCGATTATGGGCTTTGGTTTCTCTGCGATGATTGCTAGTCCTATTATGGCAAAGTTAATTAGTTCTGTCGGAATACCAATTACCTTTACGACATTAGGAATCATTTACTTTACAATTATGATTTCATCTGCGCTTTATCTTGAAAGACCACCTACGGGATATATGGCTCATATTCAGCATGATCCTAAGAAGGCAGTTACAGATTTGTCACAGCTAACAGCTAATGAAGCTGTAAAAACAAGACGCTTTTGGTATTTATGGGTAATGCTTTTCATTAATGTAACCTGCGGAATTGCGGTTTTATCTGTAGCATCACCGATGGCCCAAGAAATCGCAGGACTCTCTGCAGCAGCGGCTGCAACTATGGTTGGACTTATGGGACTTTTCAATGGTTTCGGTCGAATTGGGTGGGCATCGATTTCCGATTATATAGGTCGAGCGAATGTCTATACCGCATTCTTTGCAATTCAAATAGTTGCGTTCTTTTTATTACCGAACATTACACAAGCGATTATTTTCCAGGCAATTTTATTTCTAATCTTAACTTGTTATGGTGGAGGGTTTGCCTCAATTCCTGCTTATATTGGAGATTTATTTGGAACAAAACAACTCGGTGCGATTCACGGTTATATTTTAACAGCATGGGCAGCCGCTGGTTTAGCTGGTCCAATCCTTGCAGCTTGGGTTCGTGAAACGACCAATAGCTATTCAGGAACATTATCCATTTTCGGTTTCATGTTTATCATTGCTCTAGTCGTTTCGCTTGTTATTCGAATCGATATTAAACAATTAAAAGCTGAAAACAAAATTAAAGGATTAGCAAGCTAATCGATTTGACATTTGTTATTACTCCTACTACTCTTTAAGTTATATATAACAGTAAATGAGGGTAAAACATGAATAAATATGAAGCGGAATTTAGTAACTTAGTTCGCTCTTTTCGAAAAAAGCATATGGGAAAAGGCCCAAGCAAAATCACCACTACATTCTGTAAAAAGTGGGCAATCTGTGAGATGGAAGGAAACTTATCTCCAGTAGAGAAATTCATTGCAACAGCTGATGAAGGGAAGCAAATGCTTAGAGCCGCTCGAACAGAAATGGTAAAGGAAATGTATCGAAAAAATCCGCCAAAAGAGATGGAGGATTTTCTTCAATGCAAATTCCTTGAACTATTTGTGGATATCGATATTGAACGTGATTTTGGAATTTCCATTTTCGTCTTCGATGAAGACATTGAACAAAAATTTTCTAAACTGACATAATTGGTTTGGCACTTAGTAGCGATCCTGCAAAAGACTTAACCACCGTTGCACATTTCATCAGGAGTGGTATACGGTGGTTTTTTTGTTAGTAAACTAATAGAAATTAATAATATAAAAGGAGTGAATATAGTGGGTAAAACAAAACACACAGGACCGATAAAATTACCTAGTACACCTTCACCTAAACTTTGGGTAAGTAAGGTTCCTTTTGGTTTAGGAAAGGTAAAACCTAAACATATCCGTGATACAATGAAGGTTGTGTGGGATAACAAAGATAATCTAAATTATGCAAAAAACATCATTACGAAGGGTGTTTGTGATGGTTGTGCATTAGGCGTTTCAGGCCTTTACGACCAAACACTGGCTGGCCCTCATGTATGTACGACCCGATTAAATGTATTACGTCTTAATACAATGCCT